>NZ_QAIQ01000098.1 GCF_003061105.1 Arthrobacter sp. HMWF013 | reverse complement strand
TCTTCGCTGACGGTCGACGGCGGCCGGCTCACCGCCCGCCGCGACGCTGACACCTACTCGGAGACCGTGGAAGCCGCGCTTCCGGCCGTCGTGTCTGTCACGGACCAGATCAACGAGCCCCGGTACCCCAATTTCAAGGGCATCATCGCCGCCAAGCGCAAGAGCATCACCACCCTCTCGCTGGCGGACATCGGCGTGGATCCCTCGCAGGTAGGCCACGCGGGTTCGTGGACCACGGTAACCTCAGCCGAAGAACGCCCGCCCCGCACTGCCGGCACCATCATTACCGACGAAGGCGACGCCGGCATCAAACTGGTGGACTTCCTGGCCGCCCAGAAGCTGCTCTAAGAGGGATCACAGACATGGCAAACGTACTCGTATTCATTGATAACCCGGGCCAGGCCCTGAAGAAGAGCAGCCTCGAACTGCTGACCCTGGGCCGGTCCCTGGGTGAAACCGCCGTTGCACTGAACGGGGACCTCAGCGATGGCGTCTCGGCGGCCTTCGCCGAGTATGGCGTCAGCACGGTCTTCCGGCCGTCGGCCGCGGACCTGGACGACTACCTCGTGGCACCCAAGGCCGCCTACCTCGCCGCCGCCGCAGCATCGTCGGGCGCCGGCACCGTCATCCTTGACAACTCGCCTGAGGGCAAGGAGATCGCAGGTCGCCTGGGCATCCGCCTGAGCGCCGGCGTCATCACCGACGTCGTGGCAGTCGACGCCGACGGGACAGCACACAAGTCGGTCCTGGCCGGCTCGTACACCACCGCCGCGAAGACCACCACACCGGTCACAGTGCTGAGCGTCAAAGCCAACAACGTCAACCCGGAACCGGCCGCCGCGCCGAGCAGCCCGGCGACCACCACCGTGGAAGTACCCGCGGATGGCACGGCTACGGCCGCACGCATCACAGCCCGCGAGCAGAAGGTGGCCAGCGGCCGCCCTGACCTGACCGACGCCCGGATCGTCGTGGCCGGTGGCCGCGGAGTCGACGGCGACTTCGGCCCCGTCGAACAGCTTGCGGACGCTCTCGGTGCGGCTGTCGGCGCCTCCAGGGCAGCCACTGATGCCGGCTGGATCAGCCACGATGCCCAGGTGGGGCAGACCGGTAAAACGGTCTCACCCCAGCTGTACATCTCGGCGGGAATTTCCGGCGCCATCCAGCAGAAGGCCGGCATGCAGACGGCCAAGGTCATTGTGGCCATCAACAAGGACGCCGAGTCCCCGGTCTTCGAAATTGCCGATTTCGGCATCATCGGCGACCTCTTCGACGTCCTGCCCCAGGCCACGGAAGAAATCAAGAAGCGAAAAGGCTGATCCTTTGACCACTCCTGCTGTTGCAGCACAGAGCCCGTTCAACCCGGCCACGGCCCGGGTTGGGCGGGTGCTCTGTTTCGCGGCCCACCCTGACGACATCGACTTCGGCGCGGCCGGCACCATCGCTGCCTGGACGGCGGCCGGCGTCCAGGTCAGCTACTGCATCATGACCGACGGCGACGCCGGGGGCTTCGACCCGGCCCACCGGGCGGAGATCATCACGCTCAGAGCCGC
Organism: Arthrobacter sp. HMWF013; assembly: GCF_003061105.1. GTDB lineage: Bacteria > Actinomycetota > Actinomycetes > Actinomycetales > Micrococcaceae > Arthrobacter. Next base: position 15,523 of record NZ_QAIQ01000098.1, on the reverse strand, counting down.
CGAGCAGCGCCGGGCCGCCGAAATGGTGGGCGTCACCGACATCCATTACCTGCACGAGCGGGACGGTTACCTCGAACCGACCCACGAGGTGATGAAAGGGGTGGTCAAGCTGATCAGGGAACTCCGTCCCGACGTCGTGCTTGCCATGCACCCGGAACGGAACTGGAACCGGCTGCAGAAGAGCCACCCGGACCACCTGGCCGTGGGGGAGGCCGTGACCCGCGCCGTCTACCCGGCAGTGGAAAACCCGTTCGCGTACCCGGAGCTGGCTGAGGCCGGCCTCGCTGCATACAAACTTCCCTGGCTGTGGCTTTACGCCGGGCCGGAGGAGCGGGAGAACCACTTCGTCGACGTCACGGACCAAGTGCCCGCCAAGCTCGAGGCCATCCACGTGCACGTGAGCCAGCACCCTGACGTCAAAGCCATGGAAGCCGCAGTCCGGAACGGGATGAGCGTGAATGCCCGCCGTGCGGGAATGGCCGAGGGCCGCAGCGCCGAGGCGTTCCACGTTGTGGCAGTCAACGGCCCGGCGACCATCGCCGGCTTCTAGGCGGGCCGCAGGACGTCAGACGCCTGGGAGCCAGGCGTCTGACGCGTCAGGCTCCCAGAGTTGCTGCGGCCACCACAGGGGTGGTCGGGGTGGCTGAACCGCCCGTCGGTTCGACGGTGATTCCCAAGGCCGATGCTGAGGCGATCCCCTTCACGAGGGCAGGCTTGGACAGCGCTTCCTCGTCCATCAGGCCCTGGGAAACCGGCGCGGAGCCGTCCTTCGGGATCAGCCACATCTGGTAGACCTTGCCTGCCGGTGGGGCAGGCACACCGTTCATTTTGACCACGAGTGAATCCTTGGATGGCGACACGAGGACTGTGGCTGTTCCGCCGGCGGCGACCGGTACGGATGATTCAAAGGCATCCGCAGCACGGATAACCTGGTTCAGCGGATCGTTTTGATCTGCGACGTAAGCTCCCACGCCCACTCCGCCCAGGGCGATCACGGCGGCGGCCGCAACTCCGACGAGCCAACGGCGTGCGCCTCCTGGCCGGCGTCGTTCTTCCCTGCGCTGCCGCAGCTCGGCGAGTTCGTCGATGCCCCCGGCCGTAGGTCCCGCTGGGGGAGCCTGGGTAACGGACGGGGCCTGCGCGCCCTCAACCGGCAGCTGTGCAAGGGAGGGCAGCTGCGAAACAATGCGGGCGAACAGATCCGCCGGTGGTTCGGCCTCTGTCGTGAACGAAGTGGCCAGTGTCTCCCTGGCAAGGCGGACCCGTTCAAGGAACGCGTGGCGCTCGGCGTCGGACGCGGAAGAGATGTACTGGTCAATGGTGGCGCGCTCAGCGTCGGTGACAGCGTCCAGGGCGTAGAGCTCCGCGAGGTCGACGGCGCGGCCTGAATCCAGGTCCGCAGCGATCGAATCGCCAAACGAACCGGGACGGCGGCCTCCGGGACTATTCATTTCTGTCATCTCAACTCACCCCCAGACATGTCTTCAAGCGGATCAGTCCGTCGCGGATGCGGGACTTGATGGTAGGAACTGCGGCGTTGAGCTTCTCGGCAACCTCGCGGTACGTCAGGCCGCCGTAGTAGGCAAGCCGCACGGATTCCTGCTGTGTATCGGTCAGTGTGTCCAGGCACCGGACCACGGCCTCGGCTTCGAGCCTGGTGTCCACTTCATCGGATACGGAGTCGTGGTCGACGTCCTGGCTGCTGGCTCCGTACCGGGCCTCGCGGTCTGTAGCCGATTGCGAGGAACGGACTTTGTCCACTGCCCGCCGGTGCGAGATCGTCATCAGCCACGACAACGGGCTGCCCATCTCAGGGTTGAACTTGCCGGCGTTCTGCCAGACCTGGAGGAAGACTTCCTGTGTGGTGTCTTCGCTGAGCTCGGGATCGATGAGGACACGGCGTGCCATTCCGAAGACCCTGCGGGAGGTCAGCTGGTAGAACTGGGCAAACGCGGCCTGGTCACCGCCGGCGATCCGGGCCAGCAGTCCTGACAGACGCTGGCTGAGTTCTGCCGGTGAGTCGTTGACCGTAGGCGGAGCCTCGGAGTTCGGCGCGTTGGGAGTTTCCATCACTACCAAGCATAGGTCGCCCGGCGGCCAATCCGGGGCATCGCGGCCATGAGCGCCGACGGCGGCCCGCAGCCCCGGCTGATCAGCGGCACGGCCCGCATGCAACAGTGTCACCCGATGCTCCCTCCCTTTGCCCTCATTCTGCTGTCAGGAGTGATTCGGTGCAGGTGGCGCTCCGGATGGGCGGCCGGGCGTACGGGAGTGGGAAACTCAGAGGCGGGCGCCGGCAAACCCCTGTTGCCGCCATGCCTCATAGACGGCAATGGAGGCCGCGTTGGCAAGGTTCAGCGAACGCAGGGACGGAAGCATCGGAAGGCGGACGGTCGCGGTGACATGCGGATCGGTCTTGAGTTCCTCGGGCAGGCCGACCGATTCCTGGCCGAACAGCAGGACGTCGCCGGGCTGGTAGGCGATGTCCGCGTAGCTTGTGGTGCCGTCGGAGGTGAAGGCGTAGACCCGCTCCGGCTGTAGTTCGCGCCAGGCATCATCGATGTTCTTGTGGACGGTGACGACGGCGAGGTCATGGTAATCGAGGCCGGCCCGCCGGAGCTTGGCATCAGAGAAGTCGAAGCCGAGGGGTTCCACCAGGTGAAGCTCGGCGCCGGTAATGGCGGCCAGCCTGATGGCGTTGCCGGTGTTGCCGGGGATTTCGGGGGCGTGGAAGAGGATACGGAACACCGTCCAATCCTAGTCAACGGTTCAATGCATGCCGCGCAGCAGCCTTGCCAGTACCGACACGTTGACCGCATTCGGGGTGGGCCCGGACGAGAGGAAGTGTTTGAGGCCGCGGACCAGCCCGGCCGCATTGACCACCTGAATGGTCTCGCTTGACCCTGCGGCGCGCCGGTGGCGATCGATGACGGGTTCGTGAAGATTGCCGTCGGGACTGTGGATGACTGTCCAGCCGGTGACGTTCAGTTCGGGAAAGATGTCCTGCATTGCCCGCACAATGTGGGCGAGCTGCGGCGGTGCGATGGAGCGGCCGCCGTGGTTAAGCGTTTGCCCGTCCCACGCATAGGCGCCCTTGGGCAGGAGCATCGAATTGACCAGGGCCAGCCGGTAGCCGGACAGCAGCGCGTGGTCGATGTGGTTGTTGTCGGCAGGGGATTGCAGGCCATTGACCAGCCGGGCAGCCGGAATGGCGGGCAGTACCTGGCGGGCGATGAGTTGCACGGTCCGCAGCTCACGCTGGATCCGGGCTTCGGCGCCAAAAATGCCCCGCTTCCGTGGAATGCCGTGGACCTGCTGGCTGGCCTGGCTCAGCGGGATGAGGGGGACCGTACCCGTGGCCTCGAACGCTGCTGCGTCATAGGGCGGAACATAGAAAGGCTCGTCGCCGGCAGTATTGCGCGGCGTGCTTGGCCTGTGAACCGAAGCCGACGCGTGGCTCCCTGCGGCCGGCGCATCAAAGTGCGGACCCGCGGCAGAATCCCCTGAACCGCTTCCGCCCTTACCCGCGGCGTAGGAGCGGTCGTAGGCCTTCCTGCGTTGGGGATCTATCAGCGTTTCGTAGGCAGCAGTCACGCGCCGGAAGGCTGCGGCATCCCCGCCATGATCCGGGTGGGCCTTGCGTGCGGCCCGACGGTAAGCCACCTTGATTTCCTTCTCGGAGGCTGTCACGGCGACGCGGAGCACCTCGTAATAGGAGCTGCTGCTCTCGGTCAAGCACTCATCCTTCTTTTGGTCTGGCCAGTCCACGGCAGGCAGTCCGGTCGGCCCAGTTTAGCCGCCTGTCCAGATAACGTTTGTGCAGGATGAGGTGGTTCCCCGGCTGGCATAAACTCTTGAAGGATGACGGCCGGGTATGACCGTCCGGGGCTATTGCATTGGGGTTAGTACGTGAAAGCACACGCTTTGGCGGGATTGCGGGCGGGCTCGCTGCTTGCTGCGGCAGCGTTGACGGGCTGCAGCGTTGGCGTGCCGGACCCGGCGGCGCCAAAGGTTGAGCAGACCGTTACGGCACTGGCCACTCCGACCATCACGCCGGGCCATGACGCCGAGGCCGTGGCTGCCCAGGACATGCCTTTCGCTGCCGGCGGTACGTTGGCAGCGGGCGTCCCGGTGGGAATCTCGGACGGACTCAAGGATGTGCCCGGCTGGAAACCGGTTAAGCAGAATGTTGCCGGCGAAAGCCAGTACCTGAAGGCCGATGGCTGCCTGGTGGCAGCCAAGGTCCGCACAAAACAGTCGCCGCTGGCATTATCTGATGACAAGGAGTCCACCGTGGGCCTCTTCGCCTACCTGGACCCGAGCATCCTTCCCGGCTATTTGAAGACGTCGACGCTGCGGTGGGGCGGTGAGCGCGACAAGCCGGGTCCAACGGCCGAGGTGCTGCTGCTGGAAAGGCCGGCGCTGCCTGGAGCCGCCACGGCTGTTCTTGCCCGCGTATTCGGCACAGCCGCGTCCTCTGTGTATATCTCTGTTGCCTGCCCCGATGCCGGAACTTTAGGGGCGGCCCAGGCCGACGTCGTTGCGCACCTGGTGCTTGTTCCGCCGGCAAACTAGCGGTGCCGGCGGACGGACCCGGGGGAGAGCCGGTTCAGCGCAAGAGCGGCGATCATCAGCCCGAAGTCACGGAGCGCCACATCGTAGAAGCTGCCCAGGACCAGCAGGTTGACAATGATTCCGAGCAGCCAGACTGCAACCAGCAGGGCCCCGAACCGGGGACGCACGGCCACCGCTATCCCGGCGGTGATCTCCACCACGCCCACAACATACATCAACGTTTGTGCCGGGACCGGCACCACGGTGGTGGCAACCGGGGCGAGGTATATGGGCCAGTCGGCCAGGATGTTGGTGAACTTGTCCAGCCCGAAGATGATGGGCGCGGCTGTGAACACTGTGCGGAGCAGGAGGAACGCCTGCCGGTCCGGGCCGATGGTCACCAGCCGGCCGCGTGATGTGGTTGTTCCCGTGGTTTCCATGGCGTACTCCTTCTAAAAGTAGGTATAGTCATTTTAGAAAGCCCGTCGGGTTTAAGCAATGCTTTTTGTTTTTAGAAGGAGGGGTTTGGTGCGCAGGCTTCCCTGGGTCCGCCGCATGGCGGCCATCGCCTCGCTGGGGGACGGCAGGCGCAGGCAGCTTTTTGAGCTGATTGCCGCCTCTGACCAGGCGATGGGGCGTGATGACGCCGCCCTGGCACTGGGGGTACCCAGAAGTACGGCTTCATTCCATCTTGACAGGCTTGTGGACGACGGCCTGCTGGCCGTGGAATTCCAGAAGGCCTCAGGAAAGACCGGCCCTGGTTCCGGACGCCCGGCCAAGATGTACCGGCCTGCCACGGGCGAGGTCGGGGCCTCGGTACCGGACCGGAACTACGATCTCGCCGGTGAACTGCTGGCGGCGGCCATTGAACACTCCACGGACACCGGCCTCCCTGTGGGTGATTCTTTGCGGGACATCTCACGCCAAAGTGGCCTGCAGCTGGCCGCAGATTCCACCAGCCTGGCGGAATTCATTGCGGGGGAGGGCTACCAACCCGAGCCCGATGGCTCGGGAGGGTTCGTCCTGCGGAACTGTCCGTTCCACCGTCTCGCAGGCGGGCATCCCGGGGTGGTCTGCGCCATGAACGGTTCCTTTTTACAGGGTGCGGCCGCGGCGTGCGGAGAGCCGGAGGACCGGGTGGCACCCAACGACGTGCCGGGCCAGTGCTGCGCCAGGATCACGCCGCCCCTGAATCCCTGACCATCAACGCGGCTAGAATTGATGCGTGCCCGTTTACCTCGACCATGCAGCCACCACGCCCATTTCTTCCGAAGCGCTGGCGGCCCTGACCCGCGAACTCGCGCGCACCGGCAATCCGTCGTCCCTGCACGGATCAGGCCGCCGGGCCAGGCGTTCCGTGGAGGATGCCAGGGAAACCATAGCGACGGCGGCAGGAGCCCATCCCTCCGAGGTCATCTTTACTTCCGGCGGCACTGAGTCCGACAACCTGGCCGTGAAAGGCCTGTACTGGTCACGGGTGTCCGAGGACCCTGCCCGGCGTCGCATCCTCTGCTCCGCCGTCGAGCACCATGCGGTGCTGGACACGGTTGAATGGCTGGAGCGGCACGAAGGTGCGGCTGTCACCTGGCTTCCCGTGGACGGCATGGGGGTGGTGGACCTCGAGGTCCTTGCCGCCGAACTTTCCCGTGATCCGGAGTCCATTGCGCTGGTAACAGTCATGTGGGCCAACAACGAAGTGGGCACCGTCCAACCCATCCGGCGGATCGTCGAGCTGTCGCACGCGGCGGGGGTTCCGGTCCACTCCGACGCTGTGCAGGCGCTCGGCTCGTTGCCGGTCGATTTCAAGGCTTCAGGGCTTGATGCGATGTCGGTGTCCGCGCACAAGATCGGCGGCCCCGTGGGCGTGGGTGCCTTGCTGTTGGGCAGGGCCGTCAAGCTGACCCCCGTCCAGCACGGCGGCGGCCAGGAGCGGGACGTACGCTCCGGGACCCTGGACACGGCGTCCATCGCCGCCTTCGCCGCGGCCGCCGAAGCCGCGACGGAACGGCTGACCGAAGAGTCGGGCCGGATGGCGGCACTGCGGGACAAGCTGATCGACGGCGTCCTTGAGCGCGTGCCCGAGGCGGTGCTGCGCGGGGCGCCGGGGGAAGGGCGACTGCCCGGAAACGCCCACTTCACCTTCCCTGGCTGTGAAGGCGATTCCCTGCTTTTCCTGCTTGACCTTGCGGGGGTTGAGTCCTCCACCGGATCAGCCTGCACGGCAGGGGTCCCCCGCCCATCCCATGTCCTGCTGGCCATGGGACTGGACGAGGAAACGGCCCGCGGCGCACAGCGCTTCACGCTCGGCCACGCCTCCACCGAGGCGGACGTCGATGCCCTGCTGGCGGCCCTGCCCGGTGCCTATGCCAGGGCACGGCAGGCGGGGATGGCCGGACACGAATCGTCCATCCAGACGGCTGGAACGGTGGCGCGTCAGGCCGCTTCGGGCAGGAGCTGATCCAGGCCGGCGGACGCATCGGCGAGCCGCCCCGCCGGAACAGGAACTCCCGCCGAAATGAGGGCTTTGATAACCTTCTGTGCCCCTGGCTGGGGCGTCCGCGGCCAGTTGACGCTCATGCCGGCGACCACCCGCGAGTCCTGCTGCCAGAAGGCAATAAACTCCTTGGCCTCCAGTGACCCCCTGATCACCGGTTCGGCGCCCGCAGCCAAGGCCGGAAAACCTGAGTACTCCATGCTGACGTCGAACTGGTCGGTATAGAAGTAGGGGATGGCGCTGTGGGTGGCTTCCAAACCGAGCATTGCCTTCGCCGCCACCTTGCCGCCATTGAGCGCGTTGGACCAATGCTCGCTGCGATAGTGCCGGCCGGTGAACGGATGCAGGGCGTTGGCCACGTCGCCGGCCGCAAAAATGCCTGGCACGCTGGTCCGGAGGGAGGCGTCCGTGAGGATCCCGTTCTCCACGGCCAGCCCGGCCGCTTGGGCCAACCCTGTCCCGGGAACCACTCCGACGGCGATGACCACTATGTCCGCCGGCAGCACCTCTCCGGAATCGGTGATCACCCCGGTGACCGTCCCGTCCGCCCCGGTCAGCTCCCGCGCCGAGGCGGGAAGCCGGAAGCCCACACCGTTGCGTTCGTGAAGTCCCCGGAAGAACTGTCCGAGATCAGGGCCGATGGCGCCGGCCAAAGGGATGTCCTCCAGGCCCAGGAGCGTGACGTTGTTGCCATAGGTGGCCGCGGCCGCTGCGAGTTCCATGCCGATCCAGCCCGAACCGATCATGACCACGTTCTTCCCGCCCGGTGCCAGGGCGCTGCGCAGCAGTCGGCTGTCATCCAGCGTGCGGAACGTTGTGACCCCGGCCAGGTCGCTGCCCGGCAGGCGCAGAGTCCTGGGCGTCGCCCCTGTGGCGAGGAGAAGTGATCCGTAGTCCAGCGACGTTCCGTCGCCCAATTGGACTGTCCGGGAGCCGGGCCGGATGCGGGTGACGCTGACGCCGAGGCGGAGGCCGACGTCGTGCTCTGCGTACCAGCCTTCGGGCACCACCGGGACGGCATCCTCCCCAACTTTGCCCAGCAGATACTCCTTCGACAGCGGCGGCCGCAAATAGGGGGCATGGGCTTCGGCGGCGACTATGGTCACCAGGCCCGCGAAGCCTTCGGCCCGAAGGGTCTTCGCGGCGGTGGCGCCGGCCAGCCCGCCGCCAACAATCACGATGTCCTCAACGGCCATGACCATCGGCTCCCTTCTCTGGTGTCGCAATATCTAAAATCGTTAATCTTGACTTTAGAAGACAGGGCGGCTGCAGTCAAGGTCTTTTGGGTAGTAATCGGCGTGCCGATAGACTGGATCGGCAGGCATTGTGTTATTTCTGCGGCTGCCGGCCGAACGGCCATTGCCGCCTACTGCCAGCAACCCCCGAACCCTAAAGAAAGCCAGCATGCGAGTTCTAGCAGCCATGAGTGGTGGAGTTGACTCCGCCGTTGCCGCAGCACGTGCCGTTGAAGCCGGGCACGACGTCGTCGGCGTTCACCTTGCGCTGTCCCGGATGCCGGGGACACTGCGGACGGGCAGCCGTGGCTGCTGCACCATCGAAGACTCGCGCGACGCGTGGCGTGCCTGCGACGTCCTTGGCATTCCTTATTACGTCTGGGATTTCTCCGAGCGCTTCAAGGAAGACGTCGTCCAGGACTTCATAGACGAATATGCGGCCGGGCGCACCCCCAACCCATGCATGCGCTGTAATGAGCGGATCAAGTTCGCAGCGCTGCTCGAGAAGGCAATTGCCCTGGGCTTCGACGCCGTCTGCACAGGCCACTACGCCAAGGTCATCACTGACGCCGAGGGAAACCCCGAGCTGCACCGCGCCGCTGACTGGGCCAAGGACCAGAGCTACGTCCTCGGTGTGCTCACGCATGAGCAGCTCAAGCATTCCATGTTCCCGCTGGCTGACACGCCTTCCAAGGCCGAGGTGCGGGCCGAGGCCGAGCGTCGCGGGCTTTCGGTAGCGAACAAGCCGGACAGCCACGACATCTGCTTTATCCCCGACGGCGACACCGCCGGCTGGCTGGCCGAAAAGATCGACATGACCACCGGCGACATCGTGGATGAAACAGGGGCCAAAGTGGGGGAGCACCCTGGGGCCAACGCCTTCACGGTGGGCCAGCGCCGCGGCCTGAAGCTGGGTACCCCGGCGGCAGACGGCAAGCCCCGCTTCGTCCTGGAGATCCGGCCGAAGGAAAACAAAGTGGTGGTGGGCCCCCAGTCCCTGCTTGCCATTGACGAGATCCGCGGCATCAAGGTCTCATGGGCCGGTTTGCCTATCGCTGAGATCGCCACGGGGGCAGAGTTTGACTGCTACGCCCAGGTCCGGGCCCATGGCGATCCAGTGCTGGCAACGGCCCGCATGGTGGCCGGCGCTGATTCGGAACAGCTGCTGGTGACCCTGACCGACCCGCTCCGCGGCGTTGCGCCAGGCCAGACCATTGTCCTCTACCAGGGAAGCCGAGTGCTTGGCCAGGCCACCATCGACGCCGCGCGGTCGCTGCAGCGCGCCGAACTCTAGGACGGGCACAACCCCATTCTGGTAAATTTTGTGTCTCAACTCACTAAATAGCTCTTTGGTGAGCCTGCTGTCTGGTTGAATCTAGGCATCAGGACAGCGCGTTGCCCGCTCAAGCGAATACACCCCATCAGCGGGCGGCGAGCGCGTACTCATCGAACAGAAAGTTCACAGATGACCAAGAGCACTAAAGCCTTGCGGAGCGCAATCGCGCTCGCAGGCGTATCCGCCTTCGCACTGACAGCCTGCACGGGCCCATCCGGCGGTGGCGGCGGCACTTCCACCGAGAGTGCCGGTGGCGGCACCATCACCTTTGGAACGACTGACAAAGTGGTCACGCTCGATCCCGCTGGTTCCTATGACGGCGGGTCTTTCATGGTGATGAACCAGATCTACCCGTTCCTCATGAATTACAAGCCCGGCACCGCAGAGGCCAGCCCGGACATCGCAGAATCCGCATCGTTCACCAGCCCCACCGAATACACGGTGAAGCTGAAGTCAGGTTTGAAGTTCGCCAACGGCAACGCCCTGGACTCCTCGGACGTGGTTTTCTCGTTCAAGCGCGTGGCGGCGATCAACGATCCCAACGGCCCCGCTTCCTTGCTGTCCAACATGAGCACGGTGGAGGCCAAAGACCCCACCACCGTGGTCTTCACCCTCAAAGCCGCCAACGACCAGGTGTTCCCGGGCGTCCTCGCCTCGAACCCCGGTCCCATCGTGGATGAGCAGGTGTTCCCTGCCGACAAGATCATGGACGACGACGCCATCATCGCGGGCAAGCCGTTCGCTGGCCAGTACGTTATTGAGAGCTACAAAAAGAACGAACTTGTCAGCTTCAAGCCGAACGCTGACTACAAGGGCCTGCTGGGGGCAGCATCCAACGACGGTGCCAACCTTAAGCACTACGCCGACCCGAACAACCTCAAGCTGGACGTGCAGCAGGGCAATATCGACGTCGCCGGCCGCATTCTGACTGCCACCGACGTAGCCGACCTCGAGAAGGACTCCAAGGTCAAGGTCCACAAGGGCCCGGGTGGGGAACTCCGCTACATGGTCTTCAATTTCGACACCATGCCCTTTGGTGCCAAGACCCCCGAGGCTGATCCCGCGAAGGCCCTGGCAGTGCGCCAGGCCGTTGCCCACCTGGTGGACCGGGACGTCATCGCATCCCAGGTCTTCAAGAACACCTACACCCCCGTGTACTCCTACGTCCCGCAGGGCTTCGAAGGGGCCTCCGAGCCGTTGAAGAGCCTCTATGGTGACGGCAGCGGCAAGCCCAGCCTGGACAAGGCAAAGAAGGTGCTCGCGGATGCCGGCGTCACCTCCACCGTGGATCTGAAGCTGCAGTACACCGACCGGTACGGCACCTCCGCAGCAGACGAATACGCGCTGGTGAAGCAGCAGCTCGAAAAGTCGGGCCTGTTCACCGTGGACCTCAAGTCCACTGAATGGACCACCTACACCAAGGAACGGCGCGCGGACGCGTACCCCGTCTACCAGCTCGGGTGGTTCCCGGACTACTCCGACGCCGACAACTACCTGACGCCGTTCTTCATCCCGGGGAACTTCCTGGGCAACCACTACGAGAACCCGGCAGTCACCGAAGTCGTCAACAAGCAGCTGGTCACCACGGACAAGGCAGAGCGCAGCAAGCTCATCGGAGAGGCCCAGGAAGCAATTGCCAAGGATCTCTCCACCATCCCGCTGCTTCAGGGTGCCCAGGTCATGGTTGCGGGCACTGACGTCAAGGGAGTCGAAAAGACCCTGGATGCATCCTTCAAGACCCGTCTTGGTGTGATGTCCAAGTAGGTCCCCGGCCCATCCGGTTCTGATCACGGCCGCGAGGCGGGGCGTCTACCGGCGTCCCGCCTCGCTGCTGGTCTCAGGCCAGCGCGGGGGAAGCTGCTGGCTCCGGCCACCACAAACTTAGGTACCAATGACTACATTGATTGACGCGCCGCCCAGCGACGCAGACGGAATCCTTCCGTCCAGCAAGAAATCTTCAGGCGGGGGGCTTGGACAGTACATCCTGATCCGGTTCCTGCTGATCTTCCCGACCATCTTCATCCTCGTCACCATGGTGTTCTTCCTGATGCGGATCACCGGCGATCCCATCACCACGGCCATGGGTGGCAGGCTGCCCATGGAACAGCTCCAGGAACGGATCCATAACGCCGGTTATGACCGCCCCATCCTGGTGCAGTACTTCGAGTACCTGGGGCAGCTGGCCACCGGCAACTTCGGCAGGACCCTCTCGGACAACCGCGCCGTCTCGGAGATGCTGACCACGTACGGTGCAGCCACCCTCGAACTGTCCGTCAACGCCCTGATCCTGGCCCTCCTCGTGGGCATCCCGCTCGGGATGATTGCAGCCCAGCGCCGCGACCACGCACCTGACGCGGTGCTGCGGGTATTTGCGATTCTCTGCTACGCAACGCCCGTCTTCTTCGCCGGCATGCTGCTGAAGCTGACGTTTTCCGTCTGGCTCGGCTGGCTTCCTGTCGCGGGACGCGCCAAAACGTCCTCCGAACTGGCACTGAACTCCCTCGAGGCCCCCACCGGAATCTACTGGCTGGATGCGCTGCGCAGCGGCAACATGGCGGCACTGGGAGACGTGACGGCACATGCCGTGCTTCCCGCCGTCGCGCTTGGCCTGCTCACCGCCGGAATCTTCCTCCGGCTGGTCCGCACCAACGTGATCGGCACACTGGGCAAAGACTACGTGGAGGCCGGCCGTTCACGCGGCGTCAGCGAGTTCCGCCTGGTCACCAAGCACGCCTACAAGCCGGCGTTGATTCCCATCATCACGGTCATGGGCCTGCAGATCGCGGTGATGCTCGGCGGTGCGGTGCTCACCGAAAAAACCTTCGAATGGAAAGGCCTGGGCTTCCAGCTGGCCAACTACCTGACCGCCCGCGACTTCGTAGCGGTCCAGGGCATTGTGGTCCTGCTGGCCATCATCGTCGCGGTGACCAACTTCATCGTGGACATTGTTGCCGCGCTGATCGACCCCCGGGTGAGGTACTGACATGAGCGTCCTTCCCGCAAACGAACCCCTGGCCAACCCGCGGGCCCCCTTCTACCGGCGCCTCCCGGTGGTCTCGCACTTCAACAAAAGCGTGGGGCTGCAGCGCGGCATGCTGGTGGCCGGCCTGGTCCTTACCGGCCTGTTCCTCCTGACGGCGCTACTCGCCCCGTTGCTCGCGCCCTTCGGTTTCTCCCAGCTCGCGGATGCGGACGGCAACTTTCCCACCCAGGAGGCTCCCGGCGGCAAACACCTGCTGGGCACCACGGTGGGCGGGTACGACGTCCTGTCCCGGGTCATCTGGGGAGCCCAGGCCGCCTTGTTCGTCATCGTGGTGGCTGTGCTGATGTCCATCGTCATCGGCGTGATCCTGGGGCTGGTGAGCGGCTACATCGGCGGCTGGCTGGACCGGATCCTGGTGGTCATTGCCGATGCTGTCTACGCCTTCCCGTCGCTGCTGGTGGCCATCGTGATGGCCATCGTCATCAGCGGCGGGCAATCCAGCCTCATCGGCGGTATCTTCGCCGCCGGCACGGCCATCACCTTGGTCTTTATTCCCCAGTATTTCCGGGTCATCCGTGCCGAGACCGTCAGGCTGAAAGCTGAACCCTTCGTCGAATCGGCCAAGGTTGTGGGCGCCTCAAACATCCGCATCATGAGCCGCCACATCTACAGAAACGCCACCCGCACACTGCCCTTGATTTTCACCCTGAACGCCTCCGAGGCCATCCTTACGTTGGCCGCCCTCGGTTTCCTGGGCTTCGGCATTGAGCCAAGTTCCGCAGCCGAGTGGGGATACGACCTGAACAAGGCGCTCGCGGATACCACCTCCGGAATCTGGTGGACCGGGCTCTTTCCCGGTGTGGCCATGGTTCTGACCGTGGTGGGCCTCACCCTCGTGGGCGAGAGCATCAATGACCTGAACGACCCCCGCCTTCGTGGGCGCAAGGCAGCGGGCACCGCCGGCGGACCTGATTCATCGGCCGCTGCCCAGGCAGCCATCAGTGCGGATGTGAGAGGATTTTGACCATTAACACGGGTTCCATTTCGGACCAGTCCAGGCCAGCGGGCCAGCCGGTCCTGGAAATCAACCACCTTAAAGTCACGTTCGCCACGGACGGCGGAGACGTCTATGCAGTGAAGGATGTCAGCCTTGACGTCCGTTCCGGCGAAGTCCTGGCAATCGTCGGCGAATCCGGTTCCGGCAAAACGGTGACCGCCAAGACCATCCTGGGTTTGCTCCCGGAGACCGCCACCAGCGGGGGAGCCGTCCTGATCAACGGGAACAACGTGATCAGCGTCAGCGCCTCGAAGCTCAGGCAGATCCGTGGCCGGGATGTGGCCATGGTGTTCCAGGAACCGTCAACGGCCCTGAACCCCGTCTTCACCGTAGGCTGGCAGATTGCCGAAGGAATCCGTGCCCACGCAACCGGCTCCGGAGGAAGGCGTGTCTCGGCCAAGGATGCTAAAGCCCGTGCCATTGAGGCCCTGCGGAAAGTCGGGATCCCGGATCCTGAGCACAGGGTCAACTACTATCCGCACCAGTTCTCCGGCGGCCAGAAGCAGCGTGTGGTGATTGCCGCCGCCCTGGCCCTGAACCCGGGGCTGATTGTGGCGGACGAGCCCACCACTGCGCTGGATGTCACCGTCCAGGCGGAAATCCTTGAGCTGTTGAGGGACCTCCGCGACAAATACGGCACATCGATCGTGCTGATCACCCACAACATGGGTGTGGTGGCGGACCTCGCGGACCGCGTCGTGGTCATGTACCAGGGAGACGTCGTGGAGGAGGCTCCTGCGCGGGTGCTGTTCGCCGAGCCCAAACAGGACTACACCAAGAAGCTGCTGGCCGCTGTTCCCCACCTGGGCAGGAACTCTGCCTCGGAGGGGTTGCTGGAACGGGCCCACCAGGGCTCGCCGGTGCTGGTGGAGGCAACCAACCTGACCATTGAGTATCCCGGCCGGCTGGGCACCCCGGCCTTCAAAGCCGTGGACGGGGTCAGCTTTACGGTCTCGGAGGGTGAGGTTTTCGGGCTGGTGGGTGAATCCGGTTCAGGAAAGACCACCATCGGCCGGGCCATCGCCGGCCTGAACCGGACAACGGGTGGCAGCCTGAAGGTACTGGGCTACGAAATGCTGAACCTGAAGGAGCGGACGTTCAAACCGCTGCGGAAGGACATCGGCTTTGTCTTCCAGGATCCGGCCGCGTCCTTCAACCCGCAACTGACCATCGGCGACTGCGTGGCAGAGCCCATGATCATCCACACCAACCCCAGCCCGGCGCAGGCGCGCAAACGCGTTGGTGAGCTGCTCGAATCAGTGCAGCTGCCGGCGTCGTACGCTGACCGGTACCCGCACGAGCTGTCCGGCGGCCAGCGCCAGCGGGCTTCCCTGGCACGGGCACTCATCCTGAACCCGAGGCTCCTGATCGCGGATGAGCCGACGTCGGCACTCGACGTTTCGGTGCAGGCCAAGGTTCTGGAACTTTTCAAGGAGATCCAGGCCGAGTTCGGATTCGCGGCGCTGTTCATCAGCCACGACCTCGCCGTGGTGGACATCCTGTCGCAGTGGGTCGGGGTGCTGTACAAAGGCAAGCTCGTGGAGCAGGGGATCGGCAGCCAGATCATGGGGGCGCCGCAGCACGAGTACACCAAACGCCTGATCGCGTCCCTTCCGGTTCCCGATCCGGACGAGCAGGCGCGGCGCCGGGAGGCGCACCGGGCGTTGCTGGCCGGCTAGGCCCCTGAGCGGGGCCTGCTTGACGTTGCACAGTGCACTCAGCGACGCAGAGCAGGCTCCGCAACCCAGCTGCCCATAGACTTGGATCATGACGCAGCAAAACCACGATGTCCCCGAAACCGACGCTTTCGATCCCGCCGCGAGTTCCCTGGCCGGCCAAGTGAACGATTCGGTGATGGCGGAAT
>NZ_QAIQ01000097.1 GCF_003061105.1 Arthrobacter sp. HMWF013 | reverse complement strand
GCCACCGTCCCGGCGGTCTGGTACAGCGGCAGGCCATAGGCGCTTTCCCAGACCCGCCTGTCGATTGCCGCCATGAGCTCGTCCTGCTTGGCCAGGTCCGTCGTGGCGCCCAGTTCCTCCATCACCTTGTCGGCGTCGTCGTCGGAAAATCCGTTGAAGTTGCTGCCGCCGCCGGTCTTGAAGATTTGCGGTACGCGGCCAACTCCCACCCCGGTGCTGATCCAGCCGAGAATGGCAGCATCGTAGTTTCCGCTTCCGAGCGCAGCTGCCCAGTCGGAGTTTCCGAGTCCGGCATCCTCGACCGTGAAACCGGCCAGGCGGGCGAAGTCGCGGATCAGGGAAAAGGCACGCACACGGTTCGGGTTATCCCGGTTGTACAGGATCCGGATGGTCGGGGAAGCACCGCGGAGCTGCGACTTCGCCCCCTCGATGTCAACCTCGGAATACTCTGCCGAACCGTTGTTCTTCACGGTGTCCGGGTACTTGGGGTGCGATGGCAGGAAAACGTGTGAATCCAGGGGCTCGGCGTCGGGAACGGCACCGGCTACAGCGTCGACAACCTCCTGCCGGGGAACTGTCTTCAGGAAGGCCTGGCGGACATCCCTGTCGGCGAAGGGGCCCGAAAATTTGAGGTCAAGATGGTCATAGCCGGCCTGGCTGAACTCCTGCACGGTGTTGCCCTGGCTCTTCAGCCCGTCGAAGAGGCTTTCGTTGCCGGCCGATGGCTGCGGGGCGATGATGTCCGCCTGACCGCTCCTGAGCGCACTGACGGCAGCGGGTGCGCTCCCGGTGAACCGGACGGTGATCTCATCCAGGAATGGCTCCGGGCCCCACACGTAGTCCCTGTTCCGCACCAGCCGGACGGAGGTGTCCGCAGCGATGTCCCGGACCAGGTAGGGGCCGCTGGAAAGGTACATGGCCGGGTCATCCGGCAGGGTCTTGGTGTCGAAGCCGGAGTTCCAGAAGTCGCTGACGCGCTTGAGCGGGGCATTGACTTCCGGCTCGGCAGGATCTCCGCCGGGCGACTCCTTGAGCAGGTCAATGAGGTCCGCTTCATCATTCAGTCCGCTTTTTGCGGCGACAACATGGGCCGGCAGTCCGACGTCGAACGCCACTTCCCAGTCAGCGTAGGGGGCGGCATACTCCAGTGTGATGGACCGGCCATCACTGCCGATCTCGGGGAAGACTGTGCCGGCGAGGCCGGTCGTGTCAGCGGCAGCGGAAAAGTAGGTGGTGCCTGTCCCCGCTTCTGCGTCAGCATCGTCGAAGTAGCCGGAACCTGCCGCCCAGGACAGGAGGAGATCTCCGGCGTCTATGGCATCGCCGTCGGACCATTTCACGCCTTCGTTGACCGTGTACTTCACCTTCAGGGGTTTGTCGGAAACCTTCTCGTAGCGGCCGAACTTTTCATTCCGGACCACCTTCACGGTGTCATCGACGTAGTAGAAGCCTGAATGGGTGATGTGGCCGATCTTGGTGTTGATATCCGTGTTTCCACCGGCACTGAAGGGATTGAACGAGGTAAATGCATTCACCTCGGCCACGGTGACACTGCCGCCGCGGTTCGTCTCGCCGACAACCACCGGAGCAGCGCCACCGGAACCGGAGCACCCTGAGAGAACCAGGGCGGCGGCGACGGCCCCGGTGATGACTTGAATCAAACGCCTCAGAGGCATGCGTCTCCTTTGCCTGTCCCGAGTCAGACCTTGAACGGCCTTGTTTTCCTTGAATTCTAGCGGTTCAGGGCGTGGGCTAATGTCGGCATACTATGGGGCAACAGCCGTACCACCGATCCTCTGAAGGAAGCCCATGCCCGATTCCTCACGGCCGCTGCGCAAGCTCGGATTCCTTACTATTGGCCTGTTCGATCCTGCGGATCCAGCCGCGGGGCACGAATCGACGCTGCAGATCATCGGACTGGGCGAGCGGCTTGGATTCGACAGTGCCTGGCTGCGCCACCGCCATCTGCAGTTCGGCATCTCCTCCCCCATTGCCATCATGGCGGCGGCCAGCCAGCGCACGTCCCGGATTGAGCTGGGAACCGCCGTCACCCCAATGGGATGGGAAAACCCGTTGCGGCTGGCTGAGGACCTGGCCACCGTGGACCTCCTCGCCGGCGGACGTATCAATCCTGGGCTGAGCGTGGGCGAACCGATGCACTACGACACGATCAAGCACGCGTTGTACCCGGATTCCGCCGGGTTGGAGGACTTCAGCTACGCCCGCGTCGAGCGGCTGGCACGATTCATTGCAGGCGAACCGGTCCGGGAATTTTCCGGCAAGCAGGGTGTGGTTGAGGAATTCTCCAACCGCGTGGAGCCTCACTCTTCCGGGCTGCGCGAACGTCTTTGGTATGGGGCGGCAAGCAAGGAGTCGGCCATCTGGGCCGGGGCCAACGGATTCAACCTGCTGTCCAGCAGTGTGGTCTTTGCCGGCGCAGATCAGGAACCGGAGTTTGCCCGTATCCAGCAATCACAGATCCGCGCCTACCGCGAAGCCGCTGCATCCGTTACGGCTCCCGGTCCAGCCAGGGTCTCACAGGGCCTCGTGGTGATTCCAACCGATTCGGCTTCAGGGAAACAGCGGGAGAAGTACCAACGGTACGTCGATGAACGTACTCCCCGTACGCGGGTGCCGCACGGGCCAAAAGGGATGCTGTTCGCACCCGACCTCATCGGCACCAGCGATCAGATTGCCGAACAGCTGTACGCCCACGCCGGGTTCCAGGAAGTGGACGAAGTGGCGTTCGCACTGCCCTTCAGCTTCGACCATGAGGATTACGTCCAAATTCTCACGGACATAGCCACCAAACTGGGTCCCGCTTTGGGCTGGACACCGGCGGCGGCGGTATAACCGGCGCCTGGGCCGGAGCCACCTTCAATCAGCAGGACGTGACTCAGCACCAAAAAATCGCGCCCCGGCTATGTCCGGGACGCGATTTTCCAGCATGAACTAAACGTTGAAGCGGAACTCCACCACGTCGCCGTCTGCCATCACGTATTCCTTGCCCTCAATGCGGACCTTGCCGCGGGACTTGGCTTCCGCCATTGAGCCGGCGTCGATGAGGTCGTTGAAGGAAACGACTTCAGCCTTGATGAACCCGCGCTGGAAGTCGGAGTGGATCACACCGGCTGCCTGGGGGGCTGTGTCGCCCTGGTGAATGGTCCACGCACGTGTTTCCTTAGGACCGGCCGTGAGGTAGGTCTGCAGGCCCAGGGTATGGAATCCGACGCGGGCCAGCTGGTCGAGGCCGGATTCATCCTGGCCGTTCATTTCCAGCATCTCGCGGGCCTCTTCCTCGTCAAGCTCAACGAGGTCCGACTCAAGCTTGGCGTCGAGGAAAATGGCGTCTGCCGGGGCAACCAGGGCACGCAGCTCCTCCTGCTTCTCCGGGCTGCCCAGAATGCCTTCGTCAGCATTGAAGACATAGATGAAGGGCTTGGCTGTCAGGAGGCTGAGTTCCTTGAGGTGCTCCATCTCCAGCTTGTCCCGCGTGATCGAGGAGAAGATAGTGTCGCCGCGTTCCAGCACCGCCTGGGCTGCCTTGATGGCCGCCAGCTCGGCAGCTTCGCGCTTCTTGATCTTGACTTCTTTTTCGATCCGCGGAATGGCGTTTTCGATGGTCTGGAGGTCGGCCAGGATCAGCTCGGTGTTGATGGTCTCCATGTCCGAGCGGGGATCCACTTTGCCGTCCACGTGGATGACATCGGGGTCATCGAACACGCGCACCACCTGGGCGATGGCTTCGGCCTCACGGATGTTCGCCAGGAACTTGTTGCCCAGGCCTTCGCCCTCGGAAGCACCCTTCACGATGCCGGCGATGTCCACGAAGGACACCGGCGCGGGCAGCAGTCGCTGGGAGCCGAAGATCTCCGCAAGCTGCTTGAGCCGGGGATCCGGCAGGTTCACGACGCCGACATTGGGTTCGATGGTAGCGAACGGATAGTTCGCTGCCAGGACCTGGTTGCGGGTCAGTGCGTTGAAGAGAGTTGATTTGCCGACGTTGGGCAGTCCGACGATGCCAATAGTAAGAGCCACGAGCATTGATTCTACCGGTTGCAGGTCTCCTTGGCCCCAGCGGGTCCCGGAGCGGTCCCGCACCGCTGGAATATGTCGGTTCCGGAAAATGTCACAGGGTCATGCCACAGTGAGGCTATGGATGCTTTAGCCCTGATTCTCGCCCTGTTGATGCTGCTGGTGGGTGCCGTCGCCGGCGCCGCCGCCGCCTATTTTTTCCTGCGCAAGCGCACCCACGCGCTGGAGGAGGACTTCGACGCCGTCTCATCGAGGCTCTCCGGTGTCAGCGCCCAGCTCGCCGCGGCGGACGCTGAACGCCGCCTGCTCTCGCTCCAGAACCGGGAACTCGGCGAGGCCCGCAACCAGGACGGGAGTGTCCTCAGGGCCCTGGCCCCGGTCGCCGAAAAGCTCACGGCTGTGCAGCAGCAGGTAGCGCTGCTGGAACGCGACCGGCTGGAGCAATACGGTCAGCTGGCGCAGCAGTTGCAGGAAGCCCGGCTGTCCGATGCCCAGCTGATCCGCAGCACGCACGCGCTCGAATCAGCTCTCCGTTCCAACAGCGCCCGCGGCCAGTGGGGTGAAGTGCAGCTGCGCCGGGTGGTTGAAGCCTCCGGAATGCTTCGGCATGTGGACTTCCTTGAGCAGGTCCACAGCGCGGGCACGGATTCTGCGCTCCGTCCCGACCTTGTGGTTCAGCTCCCCGGGGCCAAGCAGCTGGTGGTGGATGCCAAGGTCCCTCTGTCCTCTTACCTCGAGGCCCAGGAATTCGGTACACGGCAGGGGCAGGCCCCGGCAGGCCAGAACCCCGGGAGCCAGCAAGCCCTTCTGGCGGCCCACGCCAAGGCGCTCCGGGCCCATGTGGATTCGCTCAGCAATAAGAAGTACTGGGACATCCCCGGCAACTCCCCTGAGCTGGTGATCTGCTTCCTGCCGGCAGAATCCATCCTCGCCGCAGCACTGACGGCAGACGCCACGCTCTTGGACCACGCGCTGTCCAGGAACGTTGTCCTGGCCTCGCCCAGCACGCTGCTGGCCGTGCTGAAGTCAGTGGCCTTCACCTGGCGTCAGGATGTCCTCACGGACAGTGCCCGCGAGTTGTTCGACCTTGCCCGGCAGCTGTACGAACGGATGGGAACCCTGGGCGAGAACGTGGGCAAACTGGGCACGTCGCTGAAGTCCTCGGTGGACCGCTACAACATGATGGTGGGAACGCTTGAGGCAAGAATCCTGCCAACGGCCCGCAAGCTCAACGCCCTGGACGAAACCGGACTGGTCACGCCGGCTGCCCTGGAAGTTACGCCGCGATCCCTGGCGGCTCCTGAGCTTCAGGAAGCTTCTCCCAGGGTTGAGGAGGATGACGCCGCGGCATGACGGCTCTGCCGGCAAACCGGCGGTCCCAGTCAGTACGCGGCTGGTCGCGTGACCAGCCAGCAGATCCGCCGAGCCGGGACCCCCTAGCTGCGGGAACCGGAGCCGGACCCGCTAGCTGCGGGAGCGGCGGCCGCCCAGAGCACGGGTGACGTCGCCGGCTTCCTTCAGCGTGGCCCGGAGCTCCTTGGGCAGCGAGAAGAGGAGGTCCTCCTCAGCGGTGACTACTTCTTCCACCGAGCCGTAGCCGTAGTCGGCGAGCAACCGCAGGACGTCCTTGACCAGAACTTCCGGAACTGAAGCCCCGGACGTGACGCCCACCGTTGCCACTCCTTCGAACCAGGCTTCGTCCACCTCATTGGCAAAGTCCACCCGGTAGGAAGCCTTGGCCCCGTATTCCAGGGCCACCTCCACCAGGCGCACAGAGTTCGAAGAGTTTGCTGATCCCACCACGATCACCAGTTCGGCCTGCGGCGAGATCTTCTTGATGGCCACCTGACGGTTGGTGGTGGCGTAGCAGATGTCGTCGCTGGGCGGGTCCTGCAGTGTGGGGAAACGTTGCTTCAACAGCCGGACCGTTTCCATGGTCTCGTCAACGCTGAGGGTGGTCTGGGACAGCCAGATGACCTTCTCCGGATCCCTGACGGTCACTTTGTCCACCTCGTGGGGGCCATTGATGATCTGGATGTGTTCGGGGGCTTCGCCCGCTGTTCCTTCAACTTCCTCATGGCCGTCGTGGCCGATCAGCAGGATGTCGAAATCGTCCTTGGCGAAGCGCACGGCTTCTTTATGCACCTTGGTGACCAGCGGGCAGGTGGCGTCAATGGTGCGCAGCCCGCGGTCCTCGGCTGACTGGACGACGGCCGGCGACACCCCGTGGGCGGAAAAAATCACCAGCGCACCCTCAGGGACCTCGTCGGTTTCATCGACGAAGATGGCGCCCTGCGCCTCGAGCGAGCTGACCACGTGGACGTTGTGCACTATCTGCTTCCGCACATAGACGGGCGGACCGTAGTGCTCCAAAGCCTTTTCCACTGCGATAACAGCCCGGTCCACTCCTGCGCAGTAGCCACGGGGGGCCGCCAGGAGTACCTTCTTGGGCCCCGTCACCGGAGCAGCCGCGGACACTTCCTCTGGCGTACGCCGCCTGCGTGGGACGGTTGGCATCGAAAGGGGCACAGCGGTGGAGGTCATGGCACCATGCTACCGGGTTGAACCCCTGCGTCCCGGAGAAGCGATGCGCACCACAATGCCAACCACGGCCAGGGCCACGCCTGCAATCGCGGCCGCCAAAGTCCACGTCCGGAAACTTGCTGTTGCTGCGGCGGCGAATTCGTTCTTGAACATGTCAGCGATCTCGTTGCCACTCGTTGTCGCCAGCACCGTGTCCCCGGCGAGCTGGGATCCGGCAGCCCACAGGCCCGCGATCAGGAGCCCGCCAATTCCGGTACTGAAAACCACCACCCAGCGCCGGCGCGCGGCCACCAGTGCCAGCAGCAACGCGATTCCGGAACCGATGGCGAGGCTGTACCCCAGGGGCGCATAGGCGGCGGCCTGTTCGATAAGCTGGCGCTGGTTGGCCTGCCCGACGTTAATCAGCGTCTGGCCGGGCGGATCCAACGGCAGCCCCGAAGTCCGGCTCAACTCCTCCATACCCAGTGCCACAAGAGGGGCCACATCCAGGGTGAGTGCGGTGCTGGAATCCACTTCGGCCGGGAGGGTGCCGGGCTCCGCAAAACTGAGGCGGTGGCTTCTGCGGAGTGTTTCCTCCCAGGCCGCCGGGTAACCAGGCAGACCCGTCAGGGATTCCGCTGCCGCTTCCAGTACCGGGTCGAGGAGGCCGGCAAAAACCTCCGGGACGGCACTTGTGTCAATGGTGCCGATGGCAGCTGCCGCCAGCCGCTGCTGGAACTCATCATCGCTGCCCAGCGGCGCGGCAAGTGCCACGAAGCCGTCTTCCTGCACCACGTGACGGTCCAGCCAGATGGCCGGAACAGCCAAGGCTGCGAGCACTACGCCCAGGATGACGGCAACGGCAGAGACAACAGTACGCACAGCAAGTCCTTAATCATCGGGCGGCATTGCCATCTTAGAGGGGCCGGGTGGGCGGACACTGTCAGTCCGGAGTGATACAGCTTATGGATAAGGTTGAACACAAGCCCTGAAGTTCAATCTTTGAAATACAAGCCCAGACGTACATAGCATCAGACAGAGGACCGCCCATGCCACCAGCCACACCGTTGCGAGGGCCGGCGCATGTCTGAACAGGCTGCCCTGCCAGGCACGGCACCCTCCACCCTGCCTGCCACCGCCGCAGAGACGAGCCCGGACAATCCCTGGCCCCTTCAGCTGCTGTCGCAGAAACTGAAGATGCACATTGACCGGGCGCCTGCTGCGTGGGTCGAGGGCCAGGTGATCGAGCTTAACCGGCGCGGCACCAACGCTTACCTGACTCTGCGCGATGTCGACGCCGAGGTTTCCCTTCCGGCTTCGGTCTGGTCCAAAATCCTGGAGCGGCAGAATCTGCCCCTTGAGCGTGGTTCCCGCGTGGTCGCCCTGCTCAAGCCGGAGTTCTGGATTAAGACCGGACGAATCAACATGCAGGTCAGGGACATCAGGCCCGTCGGCCTCGGCGATCTCCTGGCCCGCATCGAGCGGCTGCGCCAGGCACTGTCCGCCGAAGGCCTGTTTGCGGACTCGAGGAAGAAGCCGTTGCCCCTTCTCCCCCACCGCATCGGCCTGATCACCGGCCGGGACTCGGACGCCAAGAAAGATGTCCTCCAAAACGCGGCACTGCGCTGGCCCGCGGTTGAATTTGAAATCCGTGAAGTCGCGGTCCAGGGCAACACCGCAGTCGCGCAGATCATCCGGGCCCTGAAGGAACTGGACGGCCGTCCGGATGTGGACGTCATCGTCATAGCCCGCGGCGGAGGTGCCCTCGAGGACCTGCTTCCCTTCAACAGCGAGGAACTGATCCGTGCCGTGGCCGCGGCGGCCACCCCGGTGGTCAGCGCCATTGGGCATGAGGCAGACCGCCCCTTGCTCGACGACGTCGCGGATCTTCGCGCGTCCACACCCACCGATGCTGCTAAAAGGATTGTTCCTGATGTTGCCGAGGAACTGGCCGGCGTACGCCAGACCCGGGAACACCTGCGCCGTTTCATCAGCAGACTGGTGGAGCGGGAGACCGAACGGCTCTCTGCCCTTCACTCGCGGCCCGTCCTTGCCACACCGGAGGGCATGGTCACCGTGCGCTCGGAGGAAATCGAACGTCTCCTGCGGAGGTCATCGGCCGCAGTGAGCTCCACCGTGGTGCGGGCTGCCGATCAGCTGGTGCATCTGCAGGCCCAGGTGCGGGCCTTGTCGCCGCAAAAGACCCTTGACCGGGGCTACGCCGTGGTGGAGCTCATCCCCAGCGAGCCGGCCCGGCCTGATGACCCGGCCGGGCACTCAGTGGTCCGCGACCCCCAACAGGCCCCGGCAGGCACACCGTTGACGGTCCGCGTGGCCCTGGGCCGTTTTGGCGCGGCCTCCACCGGAAAACTTCACGAAGGAGAATCACATGACTGAGCCAAAGACCGCATCAGACCTCGAAGCCCTGAGCTACGAGGAAGCCCGTGAACAGCTCGTGCAGGTGGTGGGCAAGCTCGAGGCGGGGGGCGCCAGCCTCGAGGAGTCCCTGGCGCTGTGGGAGAGGGGTGAAGCTTTGGCCAAGCGCTGCGAGGAGTGGCTTGAGGGTGCACGGAAACGGCTGGCCGCAGCACGCGACCAGCCGCTCTAGCCAGCCACTCGGCCGGGACCCTCCGGAAGGTCCAGGAACCTCCGGAAGCTCAGGACCTTTCGACCAACTCGCGTTCGATGGGCACGTCGAACTCGGCTTTGGGCCATTCGAGCCGCAGGTCAGTCAGCGCTCCGAGTACCAGTTGCTGCACGGCTATCCTGGCGTACCATTTCTTGTTGGCCGGGACCACATGCCAAGGGGCGTGCTCGGTGTTGGTCGCGTCGAAGACGGACTGGTAGGCGTTCACGTAGTCGCCCCAGAATGCCCGCTCCTTGAGGTCTCCACTGCTGTATTTCCAATGCTTGGCAGGGTTGTCCAGCCGGGCCAGGAGCCGGGATTTCTGTTCATCCTTGCTGATATTGAGCATCACCTTGATGATCTTGGTGCCCGCGGCAGTCTGGCGCGCCTCGAATTCGTTAATGGCCGCATACCTGCGCTTGATTTCCTCGGGCGTTGCCCAGTTATGGACCCGGTGGATCAGGACGTCCTCATAATGGGACCGGTCAAAGATGCCCACCATGCCCGCAGCCGGGACTTCCTTCTCGATCCGCCAGAGGAAGTCATATGATCTTTCCTCCTCGGTGGGTGCCTTGAAGGCCTTGAACTGCACACCCTGCGGATCCATCGGCGCCATGACGTGATTGACGATCCCGCCCTTGCCGGCAGTGTCCATGGCCTGCAGGATCAGGAGCATCCTTTTCTTGCCGCCGAAGCGTGACTCCGCGAACAGCTTTTCCTGCAGTTCCGCCAGCGCGCCGTCCAGCTCGGCCAGTATTGCCTGACCGTCCGCCTTGTTGCCCGGGTACCCGGGAGTGGCGTCGGGATCTGCGTCGGCGAGGGAAAAATCCTTTCCGATCCTCAGAGTTTCGGAAGGGTGCTGTTCGAACTCGACGACGCCGTCCATGGCGGTCCTTTCCCAAGGTTCCACGTGCTTAAGGGCACGTGGAACCTAGGCTAGTTCCCTTTGTACCGGCTCAGGAAGTCCGCCATGCGGTTGATCGCCTCTTCGAGGTCCTTGACGAGGGGCAGGGTGACCATCCGGAAGTGGTCCGGGCGCACCCAGTTGAAGGCCCGGCCGTGTGAGACCAGGATCTTTTGCTCGCGCAGCAGGTCCAGGACGAATTTCTCGTCGTCGCGGATGTGGTAGACCTCGGGATCGAGCTTGGGGAAGAGGTACATGGCGCCCCGGGCCTGCTGGGTGCTGACACCGGGGATGGCGTTGAGCATGTCGTAGGCCTTGTTGCGCTGCTCAAGCAGGCGGCCTCCCGGCAGGATGAGATCGTTGATGCTCTGGTAGCCCCCCAGTGCGGTCTGGATTGCGTGCTGGGCCGGGACGTTGGCGCACAGGCGCATGTTCGCCAGCAGGCTGATGCCCTCAAGGTAGTCGGCGGCGTCCTTTTTTGGCCCGGAAATGGCCATCCAGCCTGCACGGTAGCCGCAGACCCGGTAGGCCTTGGACAGGCCACTGAAGGTGAGGCAAAGGACGTCGTCACCGGTCAGGGCGGCCAGGTTGATGTGCACGGCGTCCTCGTACAGGATCTTTTCGTAGATCTCGTCGGCAAAGATCACCAGCCCGTGTTTCTCGGCCAGTGCCACAATCTTCCGCAACGTGTCCTCAGGGTAGACAGCGCCCGTGGGGTTGTTCGGATTAATGACCACGATGCCCTTGGTCCGGGGCGTGATCTTGGCTTCAAGGTCTTCAAGGTCCGGCTGCCAACCGGATTCCTCATCGCAGAGATAGTGCACCGGCTTACCGCTCGCGAGTGCCACTGACGCGGTCCACAGCGGGTAGTCGGGGGTGGGGATCAGCACTTCGTCGCCGTCGTTCAGCAGTGCCATGAGGGACAAGGTGATGAGCTCGCTGACACCGTTGCCAAGATAGATGTCGTCAACGTGGATGTTCTGGATGCCGCGGGTCTGGTAGTACTGCGAGACGGCGGTGCGTGCCGAGAAAATGCCGCGGGAGTCGCTGTAGCCCTGGGCATGGGGCAGGTGGCGGATCATGTCCACCAGGATGGCGTCCGGCGCTTCAAACCCAAACGGTGCGGGGTTTCCGATGTTCAGTTTGAGGATGCGGTGACCCTCTGCCTCCATCTGCTGGGCGGCCTGAAGAATCGGTCCACGGATGTCGTAAAGGACGTTGTGAAGCTTGGTGGACTGCCTGAATTCTGCCATCCATCAAATATGCCACAGGAAGGATGTAATTCCGTTGAGACCTCAGACACACGAACGACGGCGGCCGCCGCCCCCGGTTGGGAGCGGCAGCCGCCGTCGTGGTCAGGTGTTCAGCCCGCGGGCCGGTTCCTACTTGACGATGCCCTTGTCCTTCAGCCACGACGCGGCAGCGTCCTTGGCGTTTTGCTTCTGGCTGCCGCTCACCGCGCGGTTGAGGTTCACGAGGTCCTCGGTGGTGAGTATCTTCGAGACGTTGTTCAGAGCCTCTTTGGCCTTGTCCGTCATTTTCGCCGTGTTGTACAGCGGCAGGACCTGCTGGGCCTTGAAGTTGTTCTTGGGGTCCTCCAGCACCACAAGATCGTTGTCCGCGATCGACGGGGTGGTGGTGTAGATGTCCGCCACCTGTACCTCGTCCGTGAGGAGGGCCTGCAGCGTCAGGTTGCCGCCGCCGTCGCTGAACGGCTTGAGGGCTTTGAGTTCGCACCCGTAGTTCGCCTTCAGTCCCGGGAAGCCGTAGGCGCGGGTTTCGAACGTGGCCGGCGCCGCCATGGTCAGGTCCTTGCAGACCTTGGCAAGGTCCTCGATGGACTTCAGCTGGTACTTCTCCGCGGTGGCCTTGGTGACCACCATGGCGTCTTTGGACTCGGCTTTCGATGGCTCCAGGACCGCGAGGCCCTGGGGCAGTTTCTCCGGCAGGGCCTTGTAGATGTCCTCGGCCGAGACTTCTGCGGCTTCCTTGTCCACGTGCGAGAGCAGGTTGCCGGAGTAATCCGGAACGAGGTCCACGGAACCGTCCTGGACTGCTTTGAAGTAGATTTCGCGGGCACCGATGTTCGGCTTGGTCGTGGCGGTGACCCCGGCGGCCGTCAGGGCCCCGGCATAGATTTCCGCCACAATCTGGCTCTCCGGGAAGTCCGCCGAGCCAACCACCAGCGACCCGCCGGCTGTGCCTCCGCCGCCGGCGCTCGTGGTGGGCGTGGACAGCGGATCGCTGCCGCCGCACGCGGTCAGTGCAACGGCAAGGCCGACGCCGGCGGCCAGCCCAGCCAGTCCCCGGCGCGTGAGGTTGTTCCGGACGATTTCTTTCATGGGGTACCTCCTTGAACAGCAGCTGGCGCAGGCGCGGCAGCTGGGAGATCAGCGGCGGCCTGCTGGCCACCGCGGGAATCAGTTGAGAGGCCGGGCGAAAGAAGGGTTCTTTGCACTCCGGCGAGGATGAGGTCAACAACGATGGCCAGGCCCGCGATGAGTACCGAACCGGCAAGCATCCGGGGGAAATCCTGGAGGACGAGACCGTCGAACAGGTAGCGGCCCAGCCCGCCCAGCGGGAGGTAGGCCACCACTGACACGGTGGCGATGACCTGGAGCACCGCGGTCCGGATGCCACCGAACATCACCTGGAGTCCATTGGGCAGCTCAACGTTGAACAGGATCTGCAGCTCGGTCATTCCCATGGCGCGGGCTGCATCCACCACTGTCCGGTCCACGCTGGAGATTCCGGCGTAGGTTCCCGCGAGGAGCGGGGGGACCGTGAGGATCACGAGCGCCCACACGGGAGGCATGAGGCCGCTGCCCGCAAGCAGGGCAAAGAGGACCAGCAGGCCAAGGGTGGGGAGGGCCCGCAGGGCACCGGCCACGGCAACAGCCACCACCCGTCCGCGGCCCGTGTGCCCGATATACAGGCCTACGGGTACTGCGATGGCGGCTGCGATGATCAGGACCAGTCCGCTGTACTGGAGGTGCTCCAGCAGCCGGACCGGGATGCCGGAACTGCCGGTCCAGTGGAGGGGATCGGCGATCCAGGCGATCGTGTCCAGAAAGATGCTCATGGCCCCGCCCCAGCATGCACCCGGGCGTCGGCCACGTAGCCGGCCGTGAGGGGCGTGGACGGACCGGATGCCTTGACGGCCCGGGTCCACGGGGTCAGCAGCCGTTCGAGCAGGACCAGTACCCCGTCCATGACCAGCGCGAGCACCAGGATGGCGACGATCCCCACCACCACTTCAGTGACGAAGTTGCGCTGCAGTCCGTCGGTGAAAAGCATCCCGAGGTTGCCAACCCCGAGAAGGGCCGCGACGCTGACGAGGGAGATGTTGCTGACGGAGACCACCCGGAGCCCGGCGAACATCACCGGCAGCGACAGCGGCAGG
>NZ_QAIQ01000706.1:307-2747 GCF_003061105.1 Arthrobacter sp. HMWF013 | reverse complement strand
CAATTTGTTTATCCACATGCCCGCCGGCTTTCCGAAACTTAGTACCGGGCCGCATCAGTGGGGCTATTCCAGCATTCCGCAGAAGCACGGCAACGGCCGCCGTATTCCGATCCGCCAAGGCCGTGTGCTCGGCGGCGGTGGATCCATCAACTCCCAGGTTTTTACTCGTGGCGTGGCCGAGGACTACGACGGGTGGGTCACGGACTACGGATGCGAAGGTTGGTCCGCCGACGAGGTGGGCAAGTACTTCATACGCTCAGAGTCGAACAGCCGGCTCTCGGCACCCCACCACGGAGCCCAGGGGCCGCTCGGAGTATCTGACCTTGTACATCCTCACAAGCTCTCGGCGGCCTTCGTGCTAGCGGGCCAAGAGTTCGGGTTGCCCTACAACAGCGACTTCAATGGTGCCAAGCAGTACGGCGTCGGTTTCTACCAGACGACCACGAAGAACGGCCGCCGCTGCAGCGCGGCCGACGCTTATCTGAAGCCCGCGCGCAAGCGGCGCAACCTCACGGTCCGCACTAACGTGAACGTCTCGAAAGTAATTATCAAGAACGGCCGAGCCGTCGGGATTCAGGCGCTCGAAGGCGGCAGCGCACGAACGTACAGCGCCAAGCGGGAAGTGCTCGTCTCGAGCGGCGCCTTCGGTTCGCCCAAACTGCTGCAGCTTTCGGGTATCGGTAACCCGGCGGACCTCGCCGCCGCCGGCATCGGCACCCTACATCCCCTGCCCGGTGTGGGTAAGAACCTGCAGGACCACTGCGCTGTGGACGTCATTTTCGAACTCACCGACGACTACCACAGCCTGGACCGGCTCAACCGGGTGAGCCCGGCGTCGATTACGGCCGGTCTCGAGTACCTCGCCCTCCATTCCGGACCGTTCGCCTCAACCGTGGTCGAGGCCGGGGGATTCAGTTATGGGAACGAGGACGAGAAGACGCCGGACCTGCAGTTCCACTTCCTGCCGGCGGCGCGGGCGGAGGAAGGCTGCCCGCCCTTGCCGCCGGGATTCGGTGCAACGTTGAACTCGTACTTTGTGCGGCCCCGGAGCCGGGGAACAGTCCGTGTGGCGTCCTTGGACCCGGCAAAAGCACCGCTCATCGATCCAAACTACCTGGCCGATGACTACGACACCGAGATGGCCATCGCCGGCGTGCAGCAGAGCCGACAGATTATGGAGCAGCCGTCGATGGCTCAGTTCATCCGAGCGGAGCGCATGGGTGACGGTAGCCCGGTCAAAACCCGCGACGAGTACGTGAATTTCGTGCGCTCCTACGGACGCACTTCGTACCATCCGGTGGGCACCTGCGCCATGGGAACCACAGAGGATTCGGTCGTCTCGCCGCGGTTGCAGGTCCATGGGCTTGAGGGATTACGCGTCGTTGACTCCTCGATCATGCCGCGTCTCGTCAGTTCGAACACGCAGGCTCCCACGATCATGATCGCGGAAAAGGCCGCCGATATGATCCTCGAGGACGCACTTTCTACGACGTCAAGGGTGATGGCCCGCTGAAAGGCGGCAGGAAACCAGGAGCTTCGGCTCAGGGCAGCTCCGGGTCGGCCAGCTCAGCAAGTTCCAGCCTGGTGGACTGCAGGGTGCTGATCAGCAGCGCACCGGCCACACTGAACAACGTCAGGACCTCGGGGGAGCTGAGCTGGTACTGGATCTGGCCATCAGTTCGCGAGGAAGTAATCAGCCGCTGACTGCGCAGGACACTGAGGTGCTGGGACAGATTTGACGCTTCCAGGCCGGTTGCCCGGCGCAGCTCGCTCACCGGGACGGGACCATCGGCCAGCAACTCCACTACCCGGATCCGCGCGGGATGCCCGAGGGACCTGAACAGGTCTGACTTCGCTTCTGGCAACGCAGGCACGCCGGATACCTCTCGTCTCTGTGGCTGGGCCAAGTGGCTGTAGCCGGTCCACCTTTTGGGGGCAGGACAGACTTGTCTGTCCCGCTGAAATAGCATACGCCAACACCCCAACTCACTCACGGTTTGGCATGACGGTTGGCGGGCGCGGACTTTTGGCCCTTGCGGGAAGCGTGCACCTAGGAAAGACTCTTTAGCGATTGATGAATTTCTAAATTGCTAAGAACCAGCGGGAGCAGACGCAATGGCGCGTCTCAGGCTCCCCGCGGCAAAGGTGCCGCGGGGACGCCCGCCTACCGGGAGGACAGTAATGGCCGGAAAGTTTGAACTTTTTATTGATGCGGAATCCCTTTACAGGTTCCGGGTGACAGCGCCCGATGGGACCGTCATGGCCGTTTCCACATCCTTTCGCGACAAAGCCGCAGCAGTTGCCGGCATCGCCGCCGTGCGCGAGTACGCCGGCATGGGCCTGATTTCCGATCTCACAGCCGGCCGCGAACACGCACGAGCTGCGCACCGCGCCCCTAGGGCGGAGCCCTACGGAATCCGGCGTTTGTCAGCATCCGAAA
>NZ_QAIQ01000706.1:0-289 GCF_003061105.1 Arthrobacter sp. HMWF013 | reverse complement strand
CCCCGCCGTTGTGGTGCCCCGCCAGCGCACCCGGAATTCGGGGAAACACGAAAGCGCGATGCACGGAGCGGCCCTGGACGCCGCGCCGTACCTTTGACGTGACTTGTCACTCAGTGTGACTTCCGGCTACCGTGGCTGGTGATCACATGGGGGATCACTGCTATCAACGGAGACTGCTGTGGCTCTCGTCGACTATGCCCTGGCGCTGTGCGCGCTGCTAGGCACCCTGCTCATTCCCTTTGCCGCCATGTACCAGGTGCTGCGGCTCAAGCGGAGAGCAGTCCGGGTG
>NZ_QAIQ01000096.1 GCF_003061105.1 Arthrobacter sp. HMWF013 | reverse complement strand
GGTGAGGGTTCGCTGACATCTGCACTGCCGGCATGTTCTTCAGAAGTCGCCGCCACTAGCCTGAATCATGGTCACGAGTCATCTGTTGCACAACGGCACGGAGACGCCATGACCCGCTCAACTTCGAAGTGGACCGGCATGGTGCGGGTCGACGACACTGCTCTGGCCGTCACCGATTCAGGTGGCTCCGGGACACCGGTGATCTACCTCAACGGCCAGTTCGCGACCCAGGGCTACTGGCGGCGGGTCATCGCCGAACTCGGGCCAGACTGGCGGCACATCACCTTCGATGAGCGGGCCCGTGGGCGCAAGTCGGGACGTTCGGGGGAACGTCGTTCGGCAGCAAGGGGGATGGGCAGGAGAAGATCCGCGCCAGCGTGCCTGCAGTTGCCGAACGCAACCCGCACATCACCATTCACGCCAAAGTCGCGAGCAATCACGGCGCGATCCTCCGCAAGGACTTCCGCGTGATCGCCGAGGCGGTCCGCGGCGTCGCCGGTTGAGGCAGAGCGTGACGTGGAATGGATGCGCTTCCCAAGCGCTTCTCACCCCGGAGGCCGCCCGGTACGTTGGGACCATGAGAATCAAGATGTGCAGCATCCATGTCCAGGATCCAGCCGCCGCCCATAAGTTCTACACCGAAACGCTCGGGTTCGACACACTGATGGCGATGCCCGAGTACAACCTCTACATCATCAAGGATCCCGGCGCTGACGCCGGCTCGGTGGGGCTGCTGCTGGAGCCCAGCGACAACCAGATCGGCGCGACCTATATGAATGCAGTCCACGAGGCGGGGCTTCCTGCGATCGTCTTCGGCGTTCCGGACGTCAAAGCCGAATATGACAGACTCACCGCCGCGGGCGTGAAGTTCAAGGGCGAACCGTCCGAGGACCCTTCCGGGATCAGCGCCGTGTTCGAGGACGGCTGCGGCAACTACGTGCAGCTGCACCAGGACTGACAACTCCGGACACAAACAGAGGCTTGTCTGTGGATCCTGACCCTGACGGTTCGGATCCGCGGACAAGCCTCGGTTCGCAGGTGGGCGGGGGCTACTCGGCCTGGCTGCGGGCCTTTTTCGCGTCCTTCTTGGCAGCCTCGTCCTTGACCCGCTGGGCTTCGGCGCGGACGGCCGCGTGCGTGGAGCGCTCGGTGACCAGCCACGCCGGGGGAGCCTGCAGCAGCGCGGTGATTTCCGCCGTCGTCAGCGCTTCCTCAACGCCGCCGCGGGCGAGGCCGCTGATGGAGACGTTCAGTTTCTGGGCCACCACCGGGCGGGGGTGCGGGCCGTTGCGGCGGAGCTCCACGAGCCACTCCGGCGGGTTGGACTGGAGCTCGGCGAAATCGGCGCGGGTGATGGTGGAATCCTGGAACTCCTGCGGTGTTGCCGGCAGGTAGATGCCAAGCTTCTTGGCAACGGTGGCCGGCTTCATGGACTGGGAGTTTGCAGAGGTCATGCTTCAAGGGTATCCGGGCGGGCGGTACTGTGAAGACGTGCCCGCAGACAATGATTCCCCGCAGAGCCCAGCCACCGACGAATCACCGGAGCAGGAGGCACCCCGCGTGCTCCGGTTCGCCTACGTGGCAGGTGTGACGCCAGGGAAGTGGATCCGCCGCTGGGAAGAGCGCGTGCTGGACATCCCGCTGGAGTCGTTTATGTCCGACGACGGCGCGCAGCTGTCCGTACTAACTGACGGTTCCGCGGACCTCAGCTTCGTCCGGCTTCCGATTGAGCGCGGGGACCTGAACGTGATTCCCCTCTACGAGGAACAGCCGGTGGTGGTGGCGCCCAAGGGCCACGAGATTTCGGTGTTCGAGGAAGTGGCCCTGGAAGATCTGGCTGCGGAGACGTTCCTGGACGTTGCGGACATGGGAGGCCCGGAAGCCGCAATGCAGGTGGTGGCCTCGGGAGCCGGCCTGGTGATCCTGCCGATGTCCGTTGCCCGGCACTTCAACGTCAAGGACACGGTGGCCCGCCGGCTGACAGGTGCGCCGGTGACCGAGATTGCGGTGGCGTGGCCCGCGGACTCCACTGACGAGATCATTGAGGAGTTCATCGGGATCGTCCGCGGACGGACGGCGGCGAGCTCCCGCCAGCCGTCCGCCCAGCAGGAAAAGCCCAAGAAGGAACCGAAGCCGGACCGGCGCGGGCCAGCGGTCAAGAAGCCCAAGGTGGCTCAGCGCTACGCCCCGAACCCGGATAAGGGCCGGGGCAAGGGCTCGCGGAAAAAGGGCAAGCGCTAAACCGTTGTTCGCCCTGAGATGCCATTCGGTCCTTCACTAAGGTCTGTCGAGAATACGCCCAACGAACCTTATGCTGACGCGCTGATTGACGGCTTCCTGACGTCAGGCTGGGGTGTACTTAAATTCTTGGCGTAGTGCCGTCGGCTGCGGCCGACGTCGCATATGATGGACAGGATGTTCGTGCAATACAATCAGCCTGTTTTGCTACCCTAGAATGGGGCCCCGGTTCAACCGCAGGTCTTCACTATGCGCAGAACTAGAAAGATGACGTCCTGCCCGGCTCCCTGGATTTACATCGCCTGTGGCCCGAGGAAGGTCGATTCGAGGGGTGCCACATGACGCAACCAGCCAAGCTGATTCAATTGGTTCTTAAAGCAACACAATTGGTGGATGAAGTATCTGCCCTCGGCCCCTCGACTCCTTCGGACCTGGCGAAAGCTGTCGACGAACCGCGGCCCTCGGTCTATAGGATCATCAGCTCCCTTGAACAGTCAGGGATTCTCCGCCGCGCCCCGGGAGGGCTCGTTGAACTTGGCACCGGGATCTTGCGGTTGGCGGAGGCGGCAACCGATGCTCTCCTCGATCATGAAGCCCTTAATACCCTGCTCGAAGGCATCCAGTCCGAGCTTGGTCTAACGGCCGCCCTCTGGATACCACGCAACGGGACCGCCGTCTGTCTGGAGCAGGTCGACTCGACGGAAGTCGATCTCCACGAGCTTTCATCTGGGCGGATCCTTCCACTCCACACCGGTGCCGCGTCCCATGTTCTCCTGGCATGGCAACCCCCCGAAGTTCTCGACGCGCTCCTTGCCCAAGCCCCCTATGTGAAATGGGCGTCAAGGACGCCCATTGACGCCGAAACACTCCGCCAGCTGGTCGCAGACACCAAACGTGAGGGCTGGAGAATGGAATCCAACGAGGTTGTCGACGGGATCGCAGCCCTAGGATTTCCCGTATTCAACGCGGACGGCAGCATCTTCGGTGCGCTGACAGCAGCAGGTCTGGTCGACCAAGTCGTCACCCAGCAGGAACAAACCAAGGTTGTTCTGGCGGCTGCCGCGCAGACTCTGACCGATCTCATGGCCGGATTCAAACCGGTCCGGACCGGCAACGAGTTCAATCCCCCCGAGTCGAACGAATCGGTATTGGCCAAGGCAAGCTCCCTCATGGATGCGTTGGCTGCCGAACGCCTCTCGACCTCCGCGAGGCTCGCCGACCTTACCGGCGAGCCGATCAGCTCCGTTTACCGCATGTTGGCAACTCTTGTTGAGACCGGTTGGATAGAACAGCTCGGCCACCGCGGTTCCTACCGAATCGGCAGCAAGATGATCTCCCTCGCGGGAAATCTGTTGAATCAACTCGACTTGCGGCGGGCTGCGCTACCCGTGCTCCGCGAAATCCACGATGCAATCGGGGAAACCGTCCTCCTATGCATCAAAAGCGGTACCCGTGCTGTGTGCATCGAGCGCATAGACGGTAAACGAGTGAACAGTCGCCGCTTGGCCATTGGAAGCTCATTGCCCTTGCATATCGGTGCTGCACCCCGCGCCTTGTTGGCCTTCGACACCGCGCAGTCCTGGGAGGAGTACGCTGCGGTCATGGGCCAGAGCTCGGATTTCAGTTTCGGCGTGCGATCCCGAGCGGAATTCTTCGGAAAGCTCAAAGAAATCCGCGAGGCCGGCTTCGCCCTCAGCGACGACGAAGTAACCTCGGGAATGGCCGCCGTTGGTGCCCCAATTTTTGACCACCGGGGCCACGTGATGGCGTCCCTATCGGTCAGCGGCCTCCGAGATGGCATCCTCCACCAACCGGATTCCTCACCGAGCATCATCGACTTGGCCTGCGATGGGGCACGACGGCTTTCAATCTATTTTGGTGCCCCAGAATCCTGCATCTAGCGGTCCACCTCACCCAACGCCAAGGAGCCAAGCCTGTCAGTGGAACCCAGATATATGTCCCTGTGGCGGCAGCCCAAGCCACGACGTCCTGTGTCAGGCGGGGGTGTGGTTGGATCTGGTATTCGTTGCAAAGCCAAAGTTTCCGGTGGATGCAGTATTGCACCCACCGGAAACTCTAAGAGCTGGTTTGCCGGTTCGCACTAGTCCGCGGCGGGCGGCAAAACGATGTCGAAGCGGGTCCGGGCCCAGGTGCGATCCGCGAGGTCGCGGCCGTCGGGAGTAGGGGTTCCGGCGTCCTGCTGGACGAAGTCCTTGATGAGGGACTCCTTGACACCGAACACGGTGTCGTATTTCAGTAGCTCGTCCCCGCATACGAAGATGTGGGTGACCAGTGTCCTGAGTCCGGGTTTGGTGACCATGAAGTGCAGGTGTGAAGCGCGCATGGGCGAGCGTCCCACTGCGGAGAGCATTTGCCCGACGGGACCGTCGTGGGGGATGGGGTAGGGG
>NZ_QAIQ01000705.1:1349-4893 GCF_003061105.1 Arthrobacter sp. HMWF013 | reverse complement strand
CTGCGGGGAGTGTCCGAGTCCGTACTCGACTCCCTCGCCAGTACCCTCCAGCTGGACGAGGCCGAGCGCGCCCACCTTGTCGACCTTGCCAGGTCCGCAGCCCCGGGCACCGGGGCAGGGACCCGCCAGAAGCGGCAGGGAGTGAGCCCCAGCGTCGAACGGATCCTGACAGGAATGACCGGCATCCCCGCGTATGTCCGGAACTCGCGGATGGACATCCAGGCCGCCAATCCCCTGTGCTTCGCGCTCTACACAGGAATCCTCGGTCCGGGTACCCTGCCGCTGAACCTCGCACGGTTTATGTTCCTGGACACCCGGGCACGGGAGTTCTTTGTGGAGTGGGAGACCCTCGCTGACGACCTGACCGCGGCGCTCCGGGTGGAAGCGGGCAGACATCCGCATGACCGGGCCCTCAACGCACTCATCGGTGACCTCGCTACCGGAAGCGATGAATTCTCGGTCCGCTGGGCCAAGCACAATGTCCGATTCCACCGCAGCGCCCGCAAGACACTTCGCTGTGCCCTGATCGGCGAAATCGAACTGACAGGGGACGCTCTCGACCTTCCCGGCCAGGACCTGACCCTGATCGCATACACCGCTGAACCGGGCAGCCACGCCCAGGAACAACTGGATTTCCTCACGAGCTGGAGCATCAGCCAGGGAGCACCGCAAGAGGCGGCCGCCGTCGACCCCGCCCGCAGCGGGGACCAGCGCAGCTAGACCAGCTCAGAATCCGTCTGACGGCATCCAAAGAATCCCACCGCCGACCCCCAGGGGGCGCGCTCCTGGCCCAGCCATCCGATCGTTGCTAGCGTGACGGCATGAACCCGTCGAAGACTCCGGCCGAGATCCTCAGCATTGACGGCAACGAGGTCCGCATCTCGAGCCCGGACAAGATGGTGTTCCCCATACCCGGGCTGACGAAGCTTGACCTGGTGCGCTACTACCTTGCCGTCGCGGACGGTGCGCTGCGCGGCGCCGGCGGCCGGCCGATGGTGCTCAAGC
Source organism: Arthrobacter sp. HMWF013 (assembly GCF_003061105.1). Classification (GTDB taxonomy): domain Bacteria; phylum Actinomycetota; class Actinomycetes; order Actinomycetales; family Micrococcaceae; genus Arthrobacter. The sequence goes on along the minus strand of NZ_QAIQ01000705.1, from coordinate 3,888 downwards.
GCTTCCCGAAGGGCATCGACGCCGAACCGTTCTTCCAGAAGCGCGTGCCCGAGAACCATCCGGACTTCATCGACACCACCACACTCCATTACGCGTCCGGGACCTCAGCCGAAGAGGCGGTCATCCGGGACGCGGCCGGCCTGGCATGGGTGGTGAACCTCGGCTGCCTGGACCTGAACCCGCATCCTGTCCGGGCCGAGGACCTCGATCACCCCGACGAGCTCCGGGTGGACCTGGATCCGATGCCGGGCGTGGACTGGTCCCAGATCGTGGACGTCGCCTACGTGGCGCGGGAGGTGCTCGACGACGCCGGGCTGGTGGGGTGGCCCAAGACCAGCGGTTCGCGCGGACTCCACATCCTGGTGCGGATCGCGCCGCTGTGGTCCTACCGCGACGTGCGGCTCGCCGCCGAAACGCTCGCCCGCGAAGTCGAAAACCGTGCGCCCGGCCTTGCCACCGCCCGGTGGTGGAAGGAGGAGCGCGGCGAGAGCGTGTTCGTGGACTTCAACCAGAACGCCAAGGACCGCACCGTGGCCTCGGCCTACTCGGTCAGGCCGCTCCCCGATGCCCGGGTCTCGGCGCCCCTGACCTGGGAGGAGGTCCGCTCCGCCCGGCCGGAACAGTTCACGGTGCTTACGGTGCCGGGGCGGTTCGCGGACATAGGCGATCCCCACGAAGGGATCGACGACGCCGTCGGCTCACTGGACGGACTCCTGGCCCTGGCAGCCGAACTTGGCCCCGCCGAGAAACCGCCGCGCAGCGGCGACGGCTCCGGCCGCAGGCAGTCGGTGATGCCGCTGATCGAGGTGGCCCGCACAAAGACCAAGCCGGAGGCCCTCGCGGCGCTCGAGGAGTGGAAGTCCAGCCACGCGGACGTTGTCCCTGCCCTGCACCCCGCCGACGTGATGGTCGACGGCATGCGCGGCTCCAGTTCGCTCTGGTACCGGGTGCGGGTCAACCTGCAGCACGTCCCCGAACCGGAGCGTCCGCCGCAGGAGGAACTCATCGCCGACTACGATCCGTGGGCCGGCAAGGAGTGGCCGGGCCGCCCTGGGTCCTGACACCGGAAACGCACTGGTAACGCGGCCTTAATGTCACTGCTGGAACGTATGCTCCACAGAGCGGAAGTTGGGAACAGACATGAGCAGCAAGATCATCCTCGGAGAGAACCAGTACGGCAAGGCGGAGGTCCGGGTCGTCAAAATCACCCGCGATACGGAACGCCACGAGATTGAGGATCTGAACGTCACCTCGCAGCTGCGCGGCGATTTCGCGGCGGCCCACCTTGAGGGCGACAACGCCCACGTGGTGGCCACGGACACCCAGAAGAACACCATCTATGCGTTCGCCCGCGAGGGCATCGGCTCCCCCGAAGCCTTCCTCCTGCGCCTCGGCGAGCACTTCACCGCCAATTTCGACTGGGTCAGCGGCGGCCGCTGGGAAGCCGCGTCCTACAGCTGGGACCGGATCCACGCCCATGGCACCGAACACGGTCACTCCTTTGTGCGCAACGGCCAGGAAGTCCGGACCGCCGTCCTGGTCCGTGACGGCGCGGCCAGCCACCTGATCTCCGGGCTGACAGACCTGACAGTATTGAAGACCACCCAGTCCGGCTTCGCCGGGTTCGACAGGGACAAATACACCACCCTCCCGGAAACCACCGACCGCATCCTCGCCACCGACGTTTCCGCCCGCTGGCGCTACCGGACCGGGACCGACTTCAGCACACTGGACTTCAACAAAAACTACGACGACGTCAAGGCCCTCCTGCTCGAAGGCTTCACGGAGAAGTACTCCCGCGCCCTGCAGCAGACCCTGTTCGACATGGGCACCAAGGTCCTGGAAGCGCAGGGCGGGATCGAGGAGATCAGGTTCTCCATGCCCAACAAACACCACTTCCTGGTGGACCTCTCCCCGTTCGGCCTCGACAACCCCAACGAAGTCTTCTTCGCGGCCGACCGCCCCTACGGCCTGATCGAGGCTACCGTCCAGCGCGACGACGCCACCCCGGCGCCCGCCGCCTGGTCAGGGATCGCCGGCTTCTGCTGAGTTAGATTAGCCCCAGCGTCTTCGCAGCCAACGAAAGGACCAGCAATGGCCATCACTGTTACAGACCCCCGGCCGATCGGCCGCGCGGAGGAGATCCTGACCCCGGAGGCGCTGGCGTTCATCGAAGAACTCCACACCCGCTTCGCCGGGACCCGCAATGAGCTTCTTGCCGCCCGCGCGGTCAAGCGGCAGCGGGTTGCGGAGACCGGCGCATTGGATTTCCTCCCGGAGACAAAGGCAGTGCGCGACGGCGACTGGAAAGTTGCGGAGGCGCCTGCGGCACTGCAGGACCGCCGGGTTGAGATGACCGGCCCGGCCTCCCCGGCCAAAATGGCCATCAACGCCCTGAACTCCGGGGCTAAAGTGTGGCTTGCCGACCTTGAGGACGCGTCCACGCCCACGTGGGGCAACGTCGTCGATTCCATCCTGAACCTCCGCGACGCCGCGAACGGAACCCTGAGCCATACCTCGGCCGAGGGCAAGGAATACA
>NZ_QAIQ01000705.1:0-1339 GCF_003061105.1 Arthrobacter sp. HMWF013 | reverse complement strand
ACGCCGCGAACGGAACCCTGAGCCATACCTCGGCCGAGGGCAAGGAATACCCCCTCCGCACCGACGCCCCGCTGGCCGTGGTGGTGGCCCGCCCGCGCGGCTGGCACTTCCCCGAGAAACACGTAACGATCGACGGCGACCGTGCCGTCGGCGCGCTGGTGGACTTCGGCCTGCACTTCTTCCACGTGGCCCGGCCGCTCATAGAGAACGGCCACGGCCCGTACTACTACCTGCCCAAGATGGAAAGCCACCTCGAGGCCCGGCTCTGGAACGAGGTCTTCGTCTTCGCCCAGGACTACCTCGGCATCCCCCAGGGCACCATCCGCGCCACGGTACTGATCGAGACCATCCCCGCCGCGTTCGAAATGGACGAGATCCTGTACGAACTGCGGGACCACGCCTCCGGCCTGAACGCCGGCCGCTGGGACTACCTGTTCAGCATCATCAAGTACTTCCGCGACGCCGGCGAACAGTTTGTGCTCCCGGACCGCGCCTCGGTGGTCATGACCGCCCCCTTCATGCGCGCCTACACCGAACTGCTCGTCAAAACCTGCCACCACCGCCGCGCCTTCGCCATGGGCGGCATGGCCGCCGTGATCCCCAACCGCAAGCAGCCCGAGGTCACCGAGGCCGCCTTCGCCAAGGTCCGCGCGGACAAAACCCGGGAAGCCACCGACGGATTCGACGGCTCCTGGGTGGCCCACCCCGACCTCGTGCCCACCTGCCAGGAAGTCTTCGACGCCGTCCTCGGGGACAATCCCAACCAGCTCGGCAAGCAGCGCCCCGAGGTTGCGGTCACCGCGGACCAGCTGCTGGACATCGCCTCCGCCGGCGGCCAGGTCACCGAAGCCGGGCTGCGCCTGAACCTGTACGTCGCCGTCGCCTATACCGCCGTGTGGCTCTCCGGCAACGGCGCCGTGGCCATCCACAACCTCATGGAAGACGCCGCCACCGCAGAGATCTCCCGCTCCCAGGTCTGGCAGCAGATCCGCAACACATCCGTCCTGGCCGACACCGGAAACACCGTCACCCGGGAACTCGTGGAGCAGATCCTGGCCGAGGAAACCGAACGGCTCCGCAGGGAGGTCGGCGAGGAAGCGTTCATGGGCTACTACGAACCTGCCAGCCACCTGATCAAGGACATCTGCCTGTCCCAGGACTACACAGACTTCCTCACCACCCCGGCCTACGAACTGCTGGACTGAGGCATGGCCGCCTCCCCCACGCCTTCCCTCACCGCGGCGGACACCGCCCACATCGAGTCACAGCTGGCGGCCACGGACCGGCTGCTGGACCGGAACTACCCGGGAGACGACGGCTCCCGCCAGCCCGTCCACAC
>NZ_QAIQ01000704.1 GCF_003061105.1 Arthrobacter sp. HMWF013 | reverse complement strand
TATGGGCTGACGGAGGCCTCTCCCAACGTCCTGTGCCTTGCCAACGAGGACGCCGAACGCATGGTGGGCTACTCCGGGAAGCCCTACCCGCACGTTGCGGTTGCGGTGGCGGACCCGGTCACCGGGGAAGTGTACGACGGCGAGGCCACGGGCGAGCTGTTGGTAGGTGGCCCGGGTGTTTTCGCGGGGTACTTCCGGGACCCCGCTGCAACGGCTGCCGTCCTCGCCGGCGGCTGGCTGCGCACCGGGGACCTGGTGGAACGTGATGCCGACGGGTACATCCGGGTGGTGGACCGGCTCAAGGACATCTACATTTCCGGTGGCGAAAATGTTTCACCGGCCGAAGTAGAGGAAGTTTTGCTGTCCCACCCTGCCGTGGCGCAGGCAGCCGTGGTGGGCGTGGAGGATGAACGCTGGGGTGAAAGCGGACACGCCTTTGTGGTGGTCCGGCCCGGCATGGCAACGGACGAGCAGGAACTGCTGCTGCACTGCGCCGCCCAGCTCTCCTCGTTCAAGGTCCCCGCCAGGCTAACGATGGTGGGTTCACTGCCCCGCACGGCACTGAACAAGGTGGTCCGCGCCAGGCTGCGGCAGGAACTCGCGGGAAGCCATCCCGGCGTACGGGGACCGGCGCCGCGGCAGCACACGGAAGGTGGCCGCAGATGAGTGCCGTGCCCCGCACCGCCAGGGGCACGCGCACCCGGGCCAAACTGCTTGAGGCTGCAGAGACGGTTTTCGCCTCCGTGGGCTACCACGAAGCCTCCATCGTGAAGATCACGGAGGAAGCCGGCGTCGGGCTTGGCACCTTCTACCTCTACTTCGACGGCAAACAGACCATCTTTGACGAGGTGGTGGAGGACCTCAACCGGAGGGTCCGGCATGCGATGACTGATGCCGCCCGCAGCGCCGGAACCAGGCTCGAGGCCGAACGGGCAGGTTTCCGGGCGTTCTTCCGGTTCACGGCCCAGCACCCGGCGCTCTACCGGATCATCCGGCAGGCCGAGTTCGTCTCGCCCGGGGCCCTCCGGCTGCACTACACCCGGATCGTCAACGGCTACATCGAAGGGCTCAAAGCGGCGCAGCTCAGCGGGGAGGTCCGGGACATGGATCCCACCGTGGCGGCGTGGGCGCTGATGGGCGTCGGCGAACTGATCGGCATGCGCTGGGTGCTCTGGGACGAGGAAGGCACCGACCCCGTCCCCGGAGCGCGCCCCGATGTGCCGGAGGACGTCTTCGAGGAAATGATGCAGTTCATCGAGCGCGCCCTCGCACCCGGCCCAGGCGCCGCGCCGGCACCCAACTCCACCCCCGGTTCTTCCCGGCCCGATGAAGGGGAAACCGCATGACGCGAGAAGCCAGCAACGCCACGTACCGCACTGCCGGGGTCGAGGTCCGCGGCGGCACCCTGCACACAGCCGTCTGGGGTCCCGAGGATCCGGATACGCCCACCATCCTCGCCGTCCACGGGGTGACGGCCTCCCATAAGGCGTGGCATTACCTGGCTGAGGCCTTGCCTGATGTGCGGATCATCGCCCCTGACCTGCGGGGACGGGGCCGCAGCAACGGACTTCCCGCCCCCTACGGCATGCCCACCCACGCCCAGGACC
>NZ_QAIQ01000095.1 GCF_003061105.1 Arthrobacter sp. HMWF013 | reverse complement strand
GCGCCGCTCCCAGGAGCACTGCAACGACCAGTCCGGCCGCCACCGTGGCAGCAACCAGCGGGAAACGCGCAATGGACGTTCTCAAAGCGGCAAAGGTCATTCCTTGACACTAATGCGGCCACTCGGAGGCTGCCAGAGGTCTTCGGACCTAGCCGGTACGCTTCAGTGCATGGCAGATGTTCTGGCGGTTGATGGCTTGGTCAAGCGTTACGGCGAACGGACCGTGGTGGATGGTGTTTCCTTCCAGATACGGGCCGGGGAAACATACGGGCTGCTTGGACCGAACGGTGCAGGAAAGACCACGATCATTTCCATGGTGGCCGGGCTGATCCCTGCGGATGCCGGGTCGGTGAAGGTGGCGGGTGAAACCATGACCCCGTCCACCACGGCGCCCAAGGGAAACATCGGCCTGGTGCCCCAGGAGCTCGCGATCTACCCGGACCTGACTGCACGGGAAAACCTGCGGTTCTTCGGCAGCCTGCAGGGGCTCCCCCGCAAAGAACTCCGGACAAGGATTGATGAGGTGCTCGAACTCATTGGCCTGGCGGACCGCGCCGGCGAACAGGTCAAGAAGTTCTCTGGAGGCATGAAGCGCCGCCTGAACATCGGGATCGGCCTGCTGCACCGGCCCACGCTGCTGATCCTGGATGAACCGACAGTGGGCGTGGATCCGCAGTCCCGCAACTCCATCCTTGAGTCCGTGGAAGGGCTGGCCACTGAGGGCATGGCCGTCCTGTACACCACCCACTACATGGAGGAGGCGGAACGGTTGTGCGACCGGATCGCCATCATCGACGAGGGCACGGTCCAGGCGGAGGGGACCCGGGACCAACTGGTGAGGTTGACCGGGGGCCTGGACCGCATCAACCTCCGCGGAAGCGGCAACACCAGCGCAGCAGCGGCGGCACTGAGGGCCGCGCCGGGAGTGCAGAAGGTCGACGGCGACGGGGCGGGGTTAATTCTCACAGTCCAGGACGGACCGAGGAACCTGCCGGCACTCGTTACGGGCGCCGGCGACGCGGGAATGGCCCTGACAGCTGTCGAGATTGCCCGGCCGGACCTGGAATCGGTGTTTCTGCACCTGACCGGCAAAGCCTTACGGGACTGACATGCGGAACATCTGGACAATGGTCGTCAATGACCTCAGGCAACGCGTTCGAGACAAGTCTGTCTTCATCTACTCCCTGCTCGTTCCCCTATCCCTCATGGGCGTCCTGAACCTTGCCTTCGGAGGCCTCGGCAACGAGACTGTGGATCTCAAGCCTGCCACCGTGATTGCCAGCGCTGAAGACGCCGGGCCGCTGGGTGGCGCGCTGCTCGATGCCGTCGATTCATTGCCGATGATGGACGTCACCGTCAGGCACGTCCCCGGCGCGGATGTCCGCCAGGAGACCCGAACCAGCGGGGCCGCACTGGGTTTGGTCATTCCGGCGGAATTTACCGCCGCGGTCACCTCGGGCCGGGCCATCACCGTACAGGTGGTCGAAGGCGGTCAGGGAGGGCTCGAAAAGGACGTTCTGATCTCGGTGGTGGACGGCCTCCTGGACCAGTTTGGCGCGGGGGCCGTCACTGCCGCCGCCGGGGAACTTGCCGGGCTCCCCCGCGATTCACTCGCCAACCTGGGCCAGCAGACAGCGGCAGGGCACCCTGCACTGACGATGTCTGAGGGCCAGGCGTCTGCGGAACAGCTCTCGCTGCGGGGCACGCTCGTCGCGGGCCAGACGGGGCTCTTCCTGCTGTTCACGGTCGGATTCGGGGTCCTGGGGCTGCTGGCCGAACGGGAGCAAGGCACGTTGGCCCGCCTGAAATCGACCCCCGTGCCGGCCGGGTCAATCATCACTGCAAAAGCTCTCGTGGGATTCATACTCGGCATCGCGGCAACAACAGTGCTGCTCGTCGTGGGGACACTGCTGTTCGGTGTGTCCTTCGGTTCCCCGCTGGTGATTGGACTCCTCGTCGTGAGCGTCGCGGCAGCAGCCACCAGCATGACTTTCATCGTCGCCCGCCTGGTCCGGTCCGCGGAGCAGGCCAACATTGTCCAGTCCATCGTCGCCATGGTCCTGGGGATCGCCGGTGGTGCGTTTTTCCCCATTGAAGCCTCGGGCGTTATCGCCACCATCATGGACTTAAACCCTGTCGGCGCGTTCATCCGCGGTCTGGGCATCTCTGCGGGTGGCGGCGGACCAGCGGAGGTGGCGGTTCCGCTGGCCGTCATGCTGGGCTTCGCCGCGGTCTGCACGCTGGCATCCAGGCTCGTACCGGACAGGGGAACCCGCGCATGAACAGCATCCTTGCCATCGGGGGCGTGGAAATCCGGCGTTTCCTCCGCGACAGGTCGAACGTCTTCTTCGTGTTCATCTTTCCCCTGCTCCTGATACTGCTGCTGGGCTCCCAGTTCGGTGCCGGCAGCGGACAGGCCCACGTTTCGCTGGCGGGCGGGACAGGTTCGGAACTGGCGAAGCAGCTCACCGGGAAGCTGGCGGCGGATGGACTGAAGGTCAGCTCCGGCCGCCCGGAATCAGTGAGGGCGGAGCTGAGCCGCGGGCGGACCGACGTCGGGGTTTTCATCAGCGACGCCGCCGCCACAGCTTTCGATGCCGGCCTGCCGGCTGATCTTGAGGTGGTGATGTCCTCCCAATCAGGTGCCCAGGCGGCGCTGCAGTGGGTGCGCGCTTCCGTGCAGGCCGTGGCCACTGAACAGCGGCAGCAGACCGTCCTTGAGAATGCCGGAATCGACCCCGCGCAGGCGGCCGAAGCCCTGAAGCAAGCCAGCGCCTCGGTGCAGCCTCCCCGGCTGGAGATCGTTGATACGGACAACGTCTCACAGGTTTTCACAGGTCTGGGCAAGTTCGATCTGGGCGCTGCCCAGCAGCTGCTGCTCTTCGTCTTCCTGAGCTCCCTTACCGGTTCAACCACCCTGATCCAGGCCCGCAGGCTGGGGGTCATCGCACGCGTCCTGGCAGCTCCCGTGACCAGTTGGCGGGTGATTGCCGGACAGGCGCTGGGCCGTTTTGGCATCGCTGTGGTCCAGGGCGGCTACATCATGCTCGGCACCGCCCTGCTGTTCGGCGTCGACTGGGGAAATCCCCTCCTGGCCGGCCTGATCCTGGCCGTCTTCTCCGCCGTGGCCGCTGCGGCTGCCATGGTCATCGGCTCGGTACTGGACAACGACTCCGCTGCATCCGGGATCGGCGTGGGGCTCGGACTGGTGCTCGCGGGCCTGGGCGGTTCCATGGTGCCGCCGGAGTTCTTCTCCGAGAGCCTTCAGACCGTCTCCCGTGCCACGCCGCACCGCTGGGCCTACGACGCCTTCGCCGAGATCCAGCGGCACGACGGCGGGTTGACGGAGATCCTTCCGCAACTGGGCGTCCTCGCCGCCATGGCTACGGGGCTGCTGGTGCTGGGCGCGCTGTTGCTTCGGCGGAGCCTCAGCCGGGCCCTGTAGGATTCGGCGACGCCGGAGCCTGCGGAGCCGGACCCGGCTGCGGGCCTTGAGGC
>NZ_QAIQ01000703.1 GCF_003061105.1 Arthrobacter sp. HMWF013 | reverse complement strand
TAACGGGGCGGGTTCAGGCAACAGGGACGAAAGCCCCGCCGGCCCCGCGGCGATTTGTCTTCCGGAGTGACCTTTGGCCCTGTTGGCGGGTGGGCTGTGGCATAACGCTGGAGGAGACCTGATACGGCTGGGGGCTGGGCTGAAATGCTTCGTCAATTTCGGGAGGCCGACATGAAAGCCCGTTCAATCACCATGCTGGTTCTCGGCATTTTGTTGTCGATGCTCGGAGTTGGGCTCCTTTTCGGGGGCATCGGCACTTCGTGGATCAACTCCCGCCAGAACGACGGCGGCTATCTCACTTCTCCGAGGGAGCGCTTCGCCGTTGATTCCACGGCAATTGTCTCTGCCCGCGCGGAGGGCATGCGCGATGACGACTACCCGGGGCCGCTGCCTTTTGACGTGGGCAGCATTCGAATCGGCGCGGAATCGGCCAATCCCGGAAAGGACATCTTCGTCGGCATAGGGCCCAGGGCTGACGTGGACCGCTACCTTGCCGGGTCAAACTTTTCTGAGCTGCGGGATGTAAGTTTCCGTCCCTTCAATGTGGAGTACCGGGAGATTCAAGGCACCGCGCAGCCAGCTGTGCCCACGGACCAGGACTTCTGGGCCGCCTCGTCGTCCGGAAGCGGCGAAAGGGAGTTCAACTGGAACATAGCGGCCGGTGACTGGTCGGTGGTGGTCATGAACGCGGATGCCAGCCCGGGTGTTGCTGTGGATCTGCAGGCCGGGTTCCGGTCCGAACTGTTCGGCCCGATAGCGGCGGGACTGCTGGCAGGCGGCGCCATCCTCCTGGTGCTCGGCGTTCCGCTCCTGATTTTCGGAGCCCAGGGGCTGGGCAGGCACACTCCTGCGCCGCCGTCGGGCCCGGGACAGTACCCGGGTTCCACTGCAGCGCCCCACCCGGGGGCCGCGGTGCCGCCCTATTCCAGTCCGTACCCGGGTGCCGGATCGCAGCCCGTGGGTTACCAGGCTCCATCCGCACAACCTCCGGCCATTCCAGCTGCTGCGGTTGAGACGGCGCCCTATCCGGCCAGGCTCCGGGGCGATCTGGATCCGGTGCTGTCGAGGTGGATGTGGCTGGTGAAGTGGTTCCTGGCCATACCTCATTTCATTGTCCTGTTCTTCCTCTGGTTTGCCTTCTTCATCGTCACCGTCATCGCCGGCTTCGCGATTCTCTTTACGGCCCGCTACCCGCGATCCCTTTTCAATTTCAATGTGGGTGTCATGCGCTGGAGCTGGCGTGTGGCGTTCTATGCCTACGGTGCCTTGGGAACAGACCGGTATCCGCCGTTCACCCTGGCCAGGAC
>NZ_QAIQ01000007.1 GCF_003061105.1 Arthrobacter sp. HMWF013 | reverse complement strand
CGAGTAGCTCGCGAGCTACTCGTCAGCCAACAATTCAGCCCCCACGCACTGAGTGAATTGGCAAGCGAGGTGGCGACTGGAGAATTACATCGCGGGAGTGATCGCAAGGCCCAGAAGTTCTTTGCTCAAGCGCTCCTCGAACCGAACGAGAACGCAGTCGCCCAAGCCGCCTGGGCCTCAGAGAACAAATCGTTACAACTGACTTCCGACGCTCTTACCGTTGACAGGGGTTATGAGGCTCGTGCCATCACTTGGGCTCAGAATGGTCGCTGGAAGGAAGCCGCATACGAAAGCCAAAAGTGGCAGCTAGATCAGCCTTTCGACCTTCGGGCCGCAATGTATGGCTCCTATTATGCATCCTTGGGCGCGCAGGACTATGAGGGGGCGCTGTCCATAGCTGACCTTGGGCTCTCGACTCATCCCACCGACCCGATGCTCCATAACAATGCCGCCTTTGCCTTAGCCAACCTAGGTCGAACGGAGGACGCACGATTTCATCTAGTTCACCTTCCCGGTTCGGATGATGACGACTACCCTGTCTTTCTCGCTACACGGGGGCTCATTGCGTTCCGTGAAGGTAACGAAGCAGCTGGGCGCGAGTCGTATCGGAAGGCCGTTGAGGGGCTTTTGAAATCGTCTAGACGGGCGGATGCCGCTGCGGCCGCCCTCCTGTGGGCACTCGAAGAAACGAGAATCGGCTCGGTGATTGCCCCTGAGACACGTGGGCTGGGCGAGCGGCTTCTATCGTCTTCATCGCCCTCCCCCGAGGCAAGAGAACTACTCAAAAGGTTGGACGACGCGAAAGGCGCGAAGAAAGAACCAGTCGAGGGCCCGTAGCTTCCATCAGCTCTTGCAGCAGGAACTGAGGTGATTCTGCGTTGTCACCCTAGGCCGAGCTTGGCAACCGATAGTGCTCTGTCGATCCCTCCCCAGTCGCTGCATGTTAAGCCGGCAAGGGCCCGCCACGGTGGTTTCCGGATTCCCGACGGCTCGATGTCGACATCATGCTCGACAGAAAATTTTTGAGTACAGCTTCAGCCTGTTCTTTACTTTCAAAGTCGAGAGCACCAACGATGGACCCGCCGCCTGACTTGATCTCGTAGTCGGCACCACGGGCATAATCGGAAGTCCGTGTCTCGCCAACTTTGGCTCTGCCTTGGGTACGCCGCGTTTCAGTCTCATTGCTCATGTTGTGCCTCCTCGGATGATCTGTACCTTACGGCTTAGGACTGACACTGATCAGCTGCGTCGGAATGCCCGAGCTAACCGCTTTGGTAGTTCATCACCTTGGTCAAACTTTATCAGCCCGAAAACAGCTGCGGCAGTAAGCAGTCCGATGACGAACCATCCTCCCCACCAAACGGGGGGAGTGACGGGAATGGCAGCCAAGACTGCAGTTCCCAGGAGGACAAGCGCGCAGAGCGCGAGAACTCGCCTTAGAGGCGACAGGAGTTCAACAACAAGATTATGCTCCTGGTTGCGACTCATCCAAGAAAAAAGTAGCGCTGGACCAATCAGTAGGATCGAGGCAGAAGGAGAAGGTATTTCAGCCTTCGGACCCAGGATGTCCTCGTTGTACATTCGCACGAGCTGGGCCAGAACAACCATGACAGCGATGGAGACCACAGCTAATTTCGTGAAAACAAACAACCCCTGCTCTGCAGGTACTACCTCAACGGAAGCGCGCCCCTTGTAGAAGCGCTGAGAAGGGTTCAACGCAACATGCCCTAGTCGTTGTCCCGACGCGGAAGCATCAAAGTCCGTGTTGGTGACGATGTCGTCGGGACCCGCCTCAATGATTTCCAGGCTTGAAACCATCAAGCCTGCGGGGACCTCAATTTCGACATGCTGGCTTGCAGCAAAACCGAAGTCCGGTATTTGGTAGTCAAAACGAACCAATTTATAGCCACGTCGGTGAACCTGAGGGGCCTCTTGGTTGAGGGCGTACTTCACTATCGTGCGTGTATCCAACAACTCGCAGTCCAACTCAACGAACAGCAGAAAATTATGAGCCAATTGCTCAATTACTGAGTTCGTAATATCCAACATCTTCTGGCGGTCACCAGGGACGCTTCCCTTTGTGCTTTCAAACCACGCCTTGTACGCCGCCAAGCTCGTGTCGGCATCATTGCTACCCGCGGAGTAGACGACTTTTGTGAGGTGACTTCGCGCCACGGTGACGGAGTCGCCCTCGAGATCCAACAGGAAGACAAGAGCAGATTCAAGCATTGCGATGGCCAGTGCACCATTGTCTTCGCGGCCCAGTACGGAGATCGACTTTCCACCCTGCGTCGCATCTAAACGCCTCTTAACACCTTTCTCTAGCACTGCGAGTGGAAGTATGAACCTGCCCTCCGATCCTGCGATCATAAATTCACCAGGGGCCGTCATGTCGATGGAGACGTGGCGTCGCGTCGTTCCCTCGGAATCAAGCCGAAGGGCATCCACTCGTCGGTGCACCCAAGTCTGCGATTGAAGAATGAGGTTAAGCAGTGCTACACCTTTGTCATGCTTTGGGTGCTTGTCTTGGTCAGTGTCCTGCTGTCGATCCTGTTGCGCCATCAGAGCAGCATACGTGGTTGTGACGCACACCCCCTGCGATGGTCGCCGGTTCAGCGGTGCATCCCGGGCAGAGGTGGATCGTAGGAGTTACGGGGGTCAACGCCACCCTGGCCCGGCCCATCGATTGGGGGAAGCTATGTCCGACACGAATCGTCTGCCGGCAGCCAGCACCCTCTGTGGAGACCCCCAGTCCTGCGGACCAGTCCTGCAGGGAGTTCTCAAACTCCCTTGTCATTCTCGGGTCTCCAATAGGGTCCCATTCCTAATAGCCTTCGTTAGCTGTTAGGACGCGGATGTACCCGGAAAGTAGGGCTGATGGGGAGAATCGTCGACCCAGTAGCGGTATCTTTCTCCCAGGAAATTCAGGATTGGTTCGGTGGGAACAGCCTTTTTGTGAAGGGTAAGGCCCAATGTCGTTAGTCCCGACACCGCTGCGGACGACAAATGGAGCCGGAGCCTGTCTTCGGTGAATGCTGTCGTGGGAAGTACCGGGTCACTGGTCCGGGCTGGCTCATGAATGAGGTTGATGAAGCCCTGCTTTTCGTTGTCAGTCATGTTTCTACTGAGCCGGATACCACGTGTCTCCGCGCGATCGTTGACCACAATGTTGGCGATAGCTTGAAGCAGATGCCAGTCAAGCCACCCGTCCTGGCGGAGTCGCTCAACAGTACTCCTAAAGCGAGCATCCTGATGGAGAAGCACGAGCGCAGGGCCAATCACCGCAGGAAGCGTAGCGTACCGATAGGCGATGTTCTCCAGGATCTTGTTCCTGTTTGCCTCGTAGGAGGAGGCCAATCCTTGGCGTTTTTGCATGTCAGCGCTGGGGTTACGAATTTCCGATGGATGGATCCAGCCCACGAAGACTTCTCTACGCTGGGAAAACTCAGCGTAGGTTGAAGCTTCTGCTAGATCCGCGAGCTCGTCGTATGACCGCACAATTGACGATTTGTGCCACAGGCCACCTGCAAACGAGGCGTCCATTATGCTGCTGAAGTCACCTTGGTTGAGTAAAGACTGAGAAGCCAGGAAGTGCATGGCTGCACCGAGTGATTCGAGCTGCAAGGCTTCAAGGTCAGCACTATCTCCGGGAGTTAAGTGAAGGTTCCAATGCCCACCCTGCTGATCCGCTATCCAGTCAACCCACCCGGCACCCCCTTGTCCGTTGCGTGCATCGACACTCACTTCAATGCGCAAAGCTTCCAGTAGGAGATGTGCATCGTGCCGGGCAAACTCAGTAAGGACAATCTGAGTTGTGGCTATGAAGCGCTCCGTTGCTAGTACTGCCTGGCGTTCGTTCTTACATTGCACCTGCCACGTAAGTCCCAGGGCAGCCCACCGGTAGTAGCGGGTCGGTCCAATGTCGCTGAATAGTCTCCCCATTCCGGACCGATCCGTTGCAGCCGCGATCTCCGGCTCTGTCATTGGCGCAATTCCGCGGACACCATCGAGCATCGCCGTGATGGCGTCCATGACAGTGGTGGAATCGAGTAATGACGTTAGGAGTGGAACAAGGTCTGGCCGGACTGACTGCGCTGCTCGGAATATGTGGCACTGATCCTGCAGCATATTAGTCATAGCCGCATGGAGTTCGAAGCGTGCAGAGCCATCGCCAAAGTGGCTTTGAGCCAGCAGCGCCAGATTGAAGGAATGAGTGGCGGTAAGGGACTGGCCGGCGTGATGGTCACAGGTAGCGGCGACCATAAGACCGTGAGTCACAAAATGTTTCAAGGACGGGTCGTTGGCATTCTGGGCTGCCGTCATTGCCGCTAAAGCGTACTGTTTTCCCGCGTGTGGAAGATTCAATTGGTAATAGATTCTCGAGATCAGCATGAACATTTCGATGCTGCCCTCGAGGGTGTCGCCATGCCACCAATTGATTTTTGCGGCATGCAGTTCATGAAGCGCATCCAGTAGTCGATCTACTTCGATGAGTCGAAGCGCGCGGTTAAGGGCTCGACTCCCGCGGCCGGATTCACCTTCAATTCGTTCCAAGGCATCGTCCAGGCCGTCGCGTACTTTCTCATAAAGCGGGTGGTCCACCAGTTGAGACGTGTACAGGCCAAAAATGTCTGCAGTATCGCGGACAGGGAAAAGGGGCGCTTTGGGAAGCAGTTCAATGAGTTCTCCCAGCGCCTCCATACCCTTGTCGACATCCATCAACTCGATCCCTCGCGCTCCCTGATGTGTGCCGCTAAACGTTTTGTCGCGAAGGGCCGCAAGCGTGTCGGATATGGTTGGCACTTCCCCGAGCTCAGGGAGTATTCCAGCTGGGTACCTTTGGTGCAGCGCCAGGTAGGCCTGGAGCGAAAGCAGCATGGCTCGCGTATTGGGATAATCGCTTGCGAGTAGTAGCGCGTCGACTGTGTCTGCTAACGCCTGATGCCACGTCTCTAGCTGGCATCGATCAATGCCCGTTGTTCGTCGAAGCATCGCTGCATAGCCGAGATCGAGGAGCATCGTCGCGTCGCGAAGGATCCCTGGGTCCTCCAGCGTCCCGGGTACGAGGTTGAAGAATTCCCTAACCAAGTCATCGGCCGGCATTAGTGTTTCGGTACCGCGCATCGTCGCCCACGCGATTTCGAATTGAGCTCGAGCGGTGACATCGTCGCTGTTGGCGTTTCTAAGAAGTTTTTTAGCCATCGTCAGCCAATTCGGAAGATCCGAAGCAAACAGAGGATCCGTACTGGCGAGCCTTAGGCCTTCCCTTAGATCAATAAGATCACCGATCGTGGAGGGTGAGTCTTGGCGGGTGGTCCACCGAGATAAGGCATCCACATACCAATCCGGTCTAGGACTTTCGGGGACCGGCCGTTCAGGGGCAAGGTCGCTGGGAAGGTGAAGGTAATCGACGGCTAAGTGGTACAGATCATGCTCTGAAAGCTCTCTTGCTACGGCTACCCCATCCCAAATATCCAAGGAGATACCGTGACGGTCTCTTGCCTGGCGTTGCAGCTCATGACGCTTCGCGACCGGGACGGGACTCAGGGTGAAGAAGACAACCCTGTCCACGCGTTCCCCTTGTGTGCAAATGGAACCCAGATCTGCACGTATCTTGGTCGGAACGTGCGCCTGCTGGATGGTGCAGGCAAGGACAACGTTCTCCTGGGTTGCACCTAACGCAAAGGTTGAGAGGGCTGTGGCCTCGGTGGGGAGATTGCTCCAGAAGCTTTCAGCGTCCCGCCCTTGGTCCCCTCCAGCACTGACTGGACCAGTGGCCGGCATAAGATTGGTCGCGATGCGTTTCCGCGCCAGACCAAGGCAGATGGCTTCAAAATCGTGGTGAGAGTTGGTCTCAGCCAGGGTACTGAGCTCATAACGTATTCGCTTTTCGAGCGCGAGGCGACTGGTCATACTTTGATCATCGTCGACAGAGCCGCGGTGACACGGCATAGACAACGTGACGGCGTGTGAGCGCCTAAGCAAACGGCACAAACGGGGGAAATCGTGGCTCCTAAGTGACGGGCCTCCCGGGGCTAATCCTCGCTCGTGGTCAAATAGAGCGTGCAGATGAAGCTGAGCGAATTTAAAGGCGGGCTCGAATCTCTCAACGAGGCGTACAACGAAGTCACCGATCAGTTGAGGATGGAGGACTCTGAGGCAAACGCCACTATCAGCGACGTCTTGCTTATCTGGTGGGAAGCCCTCAGCCCGGAATACGACTTTCTTCCGGCCTATGAAGACTCAGTACTGTGGGACAAGAAATCCATCGATGACCACAAGGACACGGTCGAGCAACTGGTAAACGTACTAAGGCAGCGCGACTCAAAGAACGTCGAAATCTGGAGTGTGTACCTCTTGGGTACTCTCCAGAAGTATGTTGCGAAAGTGGAGAAGACGGCCCGGGATAAAGCCGGAAGATTCGAAGGCAACGGAGAAAAGGCAGAGGCCTCTAAAGCGCGTGACGACTCCCGTAAAGCGTCGTTGCTTTCAACGCGGATTGAACAAGCGCAGCTGTCCCAGCACCTTCGCATGGCCGTGAGGAAGGCACGAAAAACCGTCCAAGAAGTCGAGGCGGCAGCGGTCAGCGCACAGACAGCTGCCGGTTTCGTGTCAGGATCAAAATTAACGGAGAGGTTCAACAAGTTATCGGAGGACCATCTCAAAACAGCACGCAGATTCCGCTGGCTAACGGCCGTTGGCGTCGTTATCGGAATCGCAGGGACGTATGTCCTGGCTTTCGTGCCGGGGGTATCTCACGGCGGAGCAACGACAACAGGAGATGCGATCCTCAAAGTCTCACTTCTAGGTGCTGTACTGGGGCTTGCGACCTACTTTGGTAGGCAAGCTGCGTATCATCGCGATTTGGGTACTTGGGCCAGGACAATCAAAGAGCAGCTCTTGACCTTTGACGGGTATGTGGAACCCTTGCATGATGAATCTCTTCGCGACCATTTGAGGGCAGCGTTCGCTGCACGAGTGTTTGGCTCGTCGCCGGAATCTAAGGAAGATTCCGGAGTGACGCTGGGCTCTTCTTTCCTGAGCGAACTCCTAGCAGTGGCCGGAAAATCTGGGGCGGACACTATAAAACCCTAATTCAGAGGAAGGGGTTTCACCTCAGCAGTGACATCCCCCTACTTGTCCTCTCTTGTCTAGCGAGACAACCTGCCCCGTCCTCGTTCGGCGCCCACAGCTGCGCCTGTGCGGGACTTTCGGGCTTTTGTATCACCCTTGTCTGTGGTGACGGCGGCGCTGGGGTGGGTGCCAACGCTGCGCGCGGCAATGAGCCGTCCTCGGATCTGGGCGTCGTTGGCGCCGGTGTCTTCCAGGGCAGTCGCAGGATCGGATCGGCGTGATGGCTCTTAATGTCGGGCCGTTACGTTACAGAAGCATCCATGACCTCGTCGTACCCTTTGCGGGCGGCCTGGAGGACATCGAATAGGCTCTCATCGAGGCTGGCGTCCACCATCGCGAACCGCACCAGAAGTGGCTCACCGTCCATGTCATCACGGACCACGGCAGTTCCCGCATCCGTTCTTGAAATCAAACTAGCATCAGGAACTCCCACGACGTCGAGGCTTTCAAGTGCGTCGTAAGTGCGGAGACAGATTCGCCTAGAGCTAACTGATCGGATCATGTTTCCGATACCCGCAAGTCGTTGCGTTCCAAAAATGTACTGAATGCCAAGCGGACGCGCCCGCGCAGCAGTCTGAAGAAGCCTCGCCAGCCCCTCACGTTGCCCAAACGTGATGCTGTGCACCTCATCAATGCATATCAGCCATACCGGAAGCCGGTATCGATCGTTGGGAAATTTCGACCAAAACTCCTGGGCATCTCGACAGTGCGCTTCGACCAAGATCTGCTCCCGCGCACGAATCTCAGCAATTAGCACATCAAGCCCATCTGGCTCGTTTCCAAGGTCCAGATGGATCCCATCAGCACCGACAGCCTCCAAAGCTTGAATATAGCTGGAGTACTTGAGATCGATGAATGAAACACGAACAAGAGGTGGTGGCAGGGAAAGAACGGTAGAAGCCGCTATTGCCATCAATGCCTCAGTTTTTCCCGACCCGGTGGTGCCGACCAATAATGTTGCGGAGTGCCTGAAGTCGACAACCGTAAAACGGTAAAGCCCGAGTGGTCCAAGTGCGCAAGGCATCTGCGGAATCTGACTGAGTTCGGATGCCTGTCGCCAGCGACTAAGCAAGCGGTCAGGAGTCATTAGTGGATCGCCGGCCAACTCAAGCATGGTCATGGGTTGGATAGAGCCGAAAGATTGTGCAAGGACAGTCGAATGACGCTTCGTGGAATCAGTCGATTTATCGGCCGTACTCTCTATTGCCCGACGCCCGAGGAGCTTGGTGAGGTGGTCAAAAATCATGACTTCAAAATCCGCCACGTCTGCGTAGGCCTTGTAGAGGAGCTGCCTAGCCGCCATTACCTCCTGGCGGAAAGAAAGGACACGCTCCAACTGAGGCCCCGGGTCCGCCCGTTCGGACTCCGGGATGTCGCGAAAGTACATCATGATTTCAGGTTCGACCGACTGAAGGCGACGGCTCTGAGCGATCCTGAACTCCTCCTCAAAGCCCGACGAATGGCTCCCGGACGGTGTTCCCCAGCGCTTCCAAAGTAACCCGATGAAAACGTCGCACTGTTCGACGTCAGGATTGATGAGTGATTGGGGACGGGCGTAGCCAGGAAGGGTGTCCTCCCATCCGCGAATATCAATCTCCCAGCCCCATTCGCGCGCAGCCATACGATTGATTCGCGCCGCGACAGCACCAAGCGTCTGGCGCTCCTCGCTAACATCTCCCGGAGATGCCACAAATACTGTCAAAACACGCCGTGTAGTCCCAGCCATAACTGCCTGCCCACCTACCAGGAAGAGATCATGCGTTGTCTATCTGCAGCTTGATGGATCGATCTGGCCGCGGACTCAATAGCCTTGGCAGTCCCCCCCAGCCTGCCCGCCTCTGCGAGAAGTTCAGTACGATGCGTCTTCGCCCCATCACCATCCCAAATTGTCACAAGTGCACCAGAGGCAGCGTTGAGTTCCGCTTGGGCAGTCCTCAAGTCGTGCGCGATTTTGAGCAGCCTATTTGCTTGATCGTAGAGCGCGTCGGTATCCATACCGATAAGCGACATACGACCTCCTTGCGTAGATCCCAGTACCGCGGATGCACTACCAGTTGCTCGTGAGATTACCTCAAGCAGGGCAAGATGAACGCACACCAAACCGTGTTCCGTCTCAACGAGGCTGTCATGGCGACACTCCGCTGCTTTGCATTAGTACCTTAAAAGGCAAATTTACTGACAGATAGGCGAGGTCGAACACACCTAGTAACTGCAGGACCCGACGGGGAACGCGCGGACAGCAAAACCCACAGCCACGAAAATCGTTCCGCTGAGGCACACCCAAACTTGACGCCAAAAGCGTCTGACAGGGGAGGACTTGGCCCGACGGTGGAGCACCAGCCTGCTCCTCGATGCCCCGCCCCTTCACGACAGGTGGCGTAGCCACACTGACCCAGTGGGACGCCGCCAGTCCCGGTTCATGGGGCTATTTCACACTCCCCCGGCCGGATTCGTTCCCCTCCGACTGTCCGTGTGGGATCTAAGAACGTCGTGAGCCAATGTCAGTGAATCCGGACGTCGCACTATTCTGACGCCGCCACACGAAGGTGCGGTATCGCGTAGGCTTCCCGGAACAAGCGAACGGCCTGACGAAATCACTATTATCGGTTTATTGCAATGGATGGGGGATTGCCTGCAAGGGCGGTTGCTTTTGCTGAGCTATTTCCACAGTCATTGCGGCCGCGCGTCCTACGGCGGCGCGCGCACCTTCGGTAATGGTGGCTGGAATGCCTTCTTGATCGAAGACGGCAATGGCGCACGCGGTGATGTTCTCAGGGCGGGCCATGTCCCTCAGCATGGCTGATGCATTGGCGCCGGGCTCGGTTAGCGTAAGCCCCGCCCCCGCTACTGTTTCTCGGGCGAGGATACCTGCGAGCTCAGGGGCCAAGCCAAGTTCCACGCCTGCAGCAGCCATTGCTTCGGCTAGATAATAAACGTAGGCCGGGCCTGAGCCGCTGATCGCTGAGACAGTGTCTATCTGCTCCTCCGGCACCTCCACAATTGTGCTGGCACCTTGGAAAATTCTTCTAACCATCTTCAGGTTCTCAGGGCTGCAACCATTGCCTGGCGAAAGGGATATAACGCCGTGCCCCAGCTTGATGGGTGTATTAGGAAGAGTTCGAACCACAGGCTGGTCCTTGGGAAGAGCGGCCTGCAACTCGGCTAGGGTCACGGCGGCGGCAATACTGATCACGACAGTGCCGGGCCCTAACGAGTTTGCAATTTCCCGGGCCAAATCGATGGTCTCTGCCGGATTGACTCCAAGAATGATGAGGGCAGCCCCTTTTGCCGCCTGCTGGTTGTTGCTTGGTTCTTCCTCTCCGGCAATAGCCGTTACCCCGGGGTATCGGGCAGCCAATTCAACCGCCCGGTGAGCCCGCCGAACAGTCACGACACAGTTCGCCGGAGCCATTCCGGCTCTTAAAAGACCTGTGAGGATAGCTTCATTCATGGATCCACAGCCAAGGAACGCGATTCGATCGCTCATAGGTCCTTCTTTGCTCGTTGGAATACGCGATTATCGAACATCCCTTCCCGGACGGGAAGCTCGGTCAGGTCAGGTCAGGTCGGGTCAGGGCTGGCCGCCGCATTTGCGTAAGGTTTCGTTTTGGGATGCATCTGGACGGACGACACAGCAAGCAGACAGTTACGGGTTTGCAGTATGGTCGCCCCTTCTCCCAGAATCAAGGTCGCCAGCGCGGGAAGCGAAGGGCCGCCATGGACGGTTGCATACCCTGATAGGACAGTCGCTGAAATAGCACCTGTTGCGGGATCCAGGATGATTTCGCCGTTGAGGAGATGAGCGGTTGTTGTCCCCTGACAGGCGAGCCGTCGTGTCATCAGGTTGAGGACGAGTTGGGTACCCGCCGCTCGCAGGTCGGCCTTCGTTGGAGACTCGCCGGCGAAGGTAAGTGTTTGGCCTAGCGTCAGGACATGTTTCGTGTCTCCAACAGCCAGGGACAAAGGCCCTCCAGTGGCAAGGGTGAAGGCACGATCAAGGCCAGGGAAAGTGGAGAAGGGTGCCGTACGGGTGATTTCAGCGATACTGATACGCCACAGCAGAGCGTTCGAATGTGCCTCTGTTTGAGCATGGATAACCTTGGTGCGTCCGGCACCGTTGGCCCACGGCTCGGAAGCGAGCTCATCAGGGCGGATGACGCGTGGTGGTGTCCCCAATGGTGTCCTTTCTCGTCCAGAGTCCAGGGTGTTAGCCAAGGTGCAGCGGGGGGTGGCTGTCGTTGTCGTCGCCCGAAGTTTTAACCACCCGATACCCGTGTTGTTTGTCGTAGCCGTGAATCTCACGCGTGTCGAGCGCGGCCATGAAGTCCAAGACGTTGGCATCGATTAGCTGTCCGGGGACCAGGACAGGGAAGCCCGGCGGATACGGAGTGACGAATGCTGCGGAGATGACTTCCTCTCCTGCGGTCAGCCGTTTTCGAACTCCGGATTCGGTGAGGTATTCGCAGGCATCCGGTTTGTAAGTTTCAAAGTATGCGGTGCGGATGTTGGCGTCAGGGAGAGCATCGTCGGTGCGGAACCGGGACGCGAAGCTGCTGAAGTCGGGAAGCGGCGGCGCTCCCTTGGTGAGCTTTGCGACCATGCGACTATGCGCCGTCTTAGCCCGTGGGCTCCGGGAGTCGGCCTCGGAGGCGAAGGTTTCGGCAAGTTTGACCAGCACTTCGATGAGGTAGGCCACCGAACTTCGGGAGGTTCCGATATTTGTCATGATCAGGACACTGTTGCGGGAGGTTTTGTTGACTTGGATTCCGTGCCCGTCCATGAGGTGGTGGTGCCGGAAGGTGTCCCCGTCCACTCCCGTGGCGCCGATGTACATTGTCAGGCGGCTGGGGTCCACAACGAACTCATCGCGCCCCCATGCCTCGGCCATCCGCGCCAGGCCGTCAACCAGGGGCATGGGTGACTGGGTTTCGCGGAACTCCGCGGGCACCAGGTCTAGGGTATTGAGGATGCGGAAATATCTCCTCAACAGCGGGTGCTGTTCGATGGCGGTGGCCACGCTGGCGGCCAGATCTGCCTGTTTCTGGACCAGTTCGCACCCTTCCAGTTCGGCCTGCCGGCGTCCAATGTCCAGGGACGCCAAAATTTGGTAGTTCGGGGAGGTAGAGGTATGCGTCATGTACGCCTCGCGGAAGGCTTCCTCGCTGAGGTGTGCGAAGTCCTGATCGTAAACGTGGATCATGGATCCTTGCCGTAGCGAGGTCAAGGTTTTGTGGGTGGATTGCGTTGCGTAGACACGTATCCTGGCTTTGTCCGGGTCCGGTACCAGTCTGGTCTTCAGCCAGAGGTCATCGTCCAGGGGCTCACCGGTTTCGGGGTCATATAGCTCGGCTGCCTGCGCCGCGTATGTCTCCCGTGCGGCAGGGGCGCGAAAACGCCGTTCGAGGGCCTGGCTTGCTGCCATGGCAGTTCGTCGCCGGTAGATCGGGTGGAATCCGGCGAAGGCGAACCAGGCTTCGTCCCAAAGGAAGACGAGGTCGGGTTTGATGGCAAGGCATTCTTCCATGACCCGTTCTACATCGTAGACAATGCCATCGAAGGTGCAGTTGGTCAGGGCGAGCATCTTCACTTCCCCGAGCCGTCCGGCCGCTCGGTAGTTAAGGAGCATCTTTTTGATGGAAGACGTGGGGACACCGCCGTAGAGGGAGAACTCATTGATGGAGTACGCCTCCAGGTAGGCGACCTTGGCGCCTGCCAGCAGCAGGGCGTAGTGGTGCGACTTGTGGCAATTCCTGTCGACCAGTACGACGTCCCCGGGGGCCAGCATGGCCTGGTGAACGATCTTGTTCGCCGTGGAGGTGCCGTTGGTGACAAAGAAGCTTTGCCGGGATCCGAAGGCCCGGGCCGCAAGGCGCTGTGCGTCGCGAATGGACCCATGGGGGTCCAGCAACGAATCAAGCCCTCCCGAAGTTGCCGAGGTTTCGGCAAGCAGCAGGTTCAGCCCGTAGAACTCCTCCATGTCTTTGATCCACTTGGAATTTGAGACGGATCCGCCCCGGGACACCGGTAAGGCGTGGAAGACACCACCGGGGCGTCGGCTGTGGTTCTGGATGGCCGTGAAGAACGGTGTTTCGAAGCGGTCGCCGACTCCCTTGAGGATGGACAGATGCAGCTCAAGGCTGTCGGCACGGAGGAAGATCCTGCTGAATCGATTGGTCAGTGAACCGCCCAGTTTCTCTATGGAAACACCAGCTACGAGGTAGAGGTCCAGAGTTGGGCGTAACTCTGCGGCTTTTTCCGCGAGGGCAAGAATGCGTTGAATCGGCCTGCGGGGATCGGCGCTGTCGGGCCCGTTCGCGGATACGAAGTCTCTTATGTCCTGCTCCAGCGGCCTTCGGGTGCGGTTCTTGAAGCCGGGGCGGATGATGCAGGCCTGAATGTCTGTATTCAGCAGCAGCGCTGCAACGGCGTCTTCGTAGCTTGGAACGATGTTGATTTCGTAGACGAATGGGTCCTGGGGCCGCCGCTGTCGGAGCATCTCCCGTACAAACGTCTCGCCGTCTTCTGGAGTGCAGTCGTCCACCAGGAGGACCTCAAAGCGGGGCCGGTTGTCCGCGGAGTCGCCCGCATCAGGACCGGTGGCGCCGGATGCCGCGGCGGTCGCCTGACGTCGTCGGCGGACCTTGACCCGTTCGATTGCCTCGCCCAAGTCGACAAAGTCGCCATCGTGGATCAGCGACCGGAGTTCGTTGACGGCGGACAGTCCAGGGGTGGCCCAGTGGCCCTCCACCAGCTCAAGCCGGTCGAGGACCTGAAGGATATCGTCGCTGAGCCTGCGCTTGGTCGCGGAAGAGTGCCTGCCACCCAACTTTTCCGCCGTGTAGATCAGATATTCCCAGAGGTCCTCGCGAACGCGCCACACGTTATGCGTGGCAGCTTCGCTGGTGCCGTCGGCGGTGTAAAGGTCGGGTACGACCGGATTCACGTGTTTTCCTTTTCTCGTTTGAATCCTTGTCCTCATCGACAAGGCGGCTATGGAAGACGTCTCGCGCCGCAAAAGGACACCCGCGCCGAAAGGGTCGGCGCGGGCGTTCGGTTGCAGGTCAGGCCATCAGTCCGCGCAGGGCTTCGGCCAGGGTGTGGGCACCGGTTTCGGCGTCCTCATCGACCACATGTTCTTCGGGCGAGTGGGAGACCCCACTGGGGTTCCGGACAAAGACCATCGCTGTTGGAACATGGGGTGCAAGGACACCGGCGTCGTGCCCTGCCCCGGTGTCCAGGATCGGAGCTTGCGGAAGGGCCTGCTGGAGTTCTTTTTGCAGCTGCGGATCGAAGTGCACGGTGGGGCTGAGCGATTCCTCGCGGAGGTCTACGGTGCAGCCTTCCTCGGCTGCGATGATCCGGGCCTGTGCGTGGATGCTTTCCACCAGCGCGGCTGTTACTGCGTCGTCGGGGTGTCGGACGTCCAGCCAGAAGTCCACCCGGGATGCGATGACATTCGTTCCTCCAGGCACTGGCTGGAGTCGTCCCACTGTTGCGCGGGCGTGGGCCTGGTTCCGGGCGATGTCTCGGATCGCTACCACTGTCCTGGATGCGGAGACCATGGGGTCGTGCCGGTCGGCCATCAGGGTGGTGCCGGCGTGGTTGCCCTGTCCGTGGATGCTAAGGCGCCAGCGCCCGTGGCCGAGTATGGAGGAGGCGATGGCGATGGGCTGGTTGAGATCGATCAGTCCGCGGCCCTGCTCGACGTGCAGTTCCACGAAAGCTCCAATCTGGCCAAGGAGCTCGTCATCGCGGCCCACATAGCGGGGGTCCAGGCCGTTCGCTTTCGCCACGTCCGCGAACGTTGAGCCGTCCTGGTCCCGGAGGTTCCTGGCTTTGTCCGGGTCGATGGCTCCGCTCATCAACCGTGAACCCAGGCATGCGACCCCGAACCGGGATCCTTCCTCCTCCGGGAAAACCACGACGGCCAGTGGCCGGGTCGGCGTTGCCATCCGTGCTTTAAGAATGTCAACGGCAACTAACGCGGACGCGACTCCGAGGGGACCATCGAATGCTCCGCCGCCGGGCACGGAGTCCAGGTGGCTTCCGGTGACAAGGCTGTTGCTGCGGTCACCCCCGGGAACATCCCACCAGGCCCAGATCGCCCCATTGCGGTCCGTTTCGACGGCAAGGCCACGTTTTGCGGCCTGCTCGATGAACCAGTTGCGGAGGTCCAGTTCAGCAGTGGAATACACGGGGCGGGTGTAGCCCCCGCGGATTGTGTCAGTGCCCGTGTTCGCGATTTCGGACAACAGTCCCGTGACTGTGGCGGCAGGCAGGTTGGTGGCGGCGGGCTGTCCCGTCGTGGCGGCCATCAGTGGGTCCCCAGTGCTGCGCGCTGGGCCTGCGCCGCGAGCCGGAACTGCTCGGGAACTGCTCCGGCACCGGTGGCCAGATCGGCTGCAAGCTGGCCGATCAGCGGGGCAAACTTGGCGCCGTGTCCTGAGCACGGGGAAAGGATGGTGATGCCCTCAGCACGGTCCAAAATGAAGTCTTCCGTGGGTGTGTTCGTGAAGAGGCAGGTGGTTTCCGCGTACGGTTCCGGAACCAGGCCCGGTAAGTACTTTTCCACGTAGTCGATGACCCGACGGCGGTTGTCCGGGTTGATCTGCCCGTCCTGGTCGGCTGCGGAGGGCAGGATCTTTCCCCCGTTGTACTGGGCCACTTTCTGGCCCCGGAAGCCGGCGTCGCGTCCACCGGGCAAACCATATGCCTGCCAGCCTTCGCGCTTATGGATGAAGGTGGGCCAGGTGTCCGGGTCCGTGCCATCGGCGTAGGGAAAGTGGTAGGCCTGTTCCTGACGTACTTCGATCCGGGGGACCGCGGACACAAAGGACGACGGCAAAGACAGCGAGCCCAGTAACTGGGGAAGCCAACCCCCGGCGGCCACAGTCACGTTGGCAGCCTGGATGGTACGTCCATCCTCGGAGGTCAAGGTGTAGTTGCCGGTGGTGCCGGTAATCGATGCGACGGCCCAGTTGGTGTGGAGCTGGGCTCCGTGGGTTACGGCCTGGTCAACCATGGACTGCACCGATTCATGCGCGTCAATCACGCCGGCGCCGGGGTGCCACAGGACTTGGGTGTCGAATGCGATGTGCGGCCAGCGGCGGGTTGCCTCCTCTTCCGTGAGGAGTTCGTGCTCAATTCCGAACGCGTCCAGTACCGCAGCCAGGCGTTCCGGCCGACGTATTGCGCCGTAGTCCACAGCACCTGTGGGAGTGATGAGCTGCTTGCCGCTAAGACGGGCTAACTCGTCCCACCCGGCCTTGGCTTCCTGGACGAGACCGGTGTAGAACTCTTCCGGGTACGCATAGCGGAAGATCCGGGCCGATCCATGGGAGCTGCCGGCATCATTGGCCGGAGTGGTGCGTTCCAGCAGGGCAACTTCGTGCCCGCGGGAGGCCAGATGCCAAGCGGTGGCAGCGCCGGAAAGGCCTGCTCCGACTACTACGTGTTCGATTGATTCCACGGATTGCTCCTCAGCTTTGGTTGCACCTTGTCCCGGTGCTTTCTTGATATCCAGTTACTCACCCCTGCCCGCACTGCGTCCAATATCATTTGACTAGTAATTATTAGCGTCAAACGAAAGAATCGCATTGGAACTCCGCCAGCTCCGGTACTTCCTGACCGTCGCAGACGAACTACACTTTGGCCGTGCGGCCGAACGCCTGCACATCACGCAGCCCCCGTTGACAGTGGCGGTCCGGCGGCTCGAGAAGGAGTTGGGGGTCCAGCTCTTCGACCGGACCACGCGCAGCGTCGCGTTGACTGCGGCCGGTCAGGCATTCAGGGATAGGGTCCAGCTGGCGGTCTCGGACCTGGACGATGCCGTCAGCGACGTTGTGGACGTCGCCGCTGGAAAGAGCGGCAAACTCCGCGTGGGATTCGTGAGTTCGGCCAGCTACACCACGGTCCCGGAAGCGATTCGCGTCTTCCGGCAGCAGCGCCCTCGGATTGACCTCGTACTGAACCCCCTCACGAGCGGGGAGCAGATTGAACAGCTCCTGGAAGGGCAGCTGGACCTGGGCCTCATCCGAGATCCCGGAAACATGCCGGGCCTGCACTTGGAACTTCTCAACACCGAGGACCTGGTCGTGGTCCTGCCGGAATCCCACCGTTTGGCGGCGCTGGACGAAGTCCGGCCGCAGGACCTTGAGGGTGAGCCAATGGTTCTGTTCCCGTATGGCCGGATGCCTGGTTTTGTTGCCCGTGTCCTGCAGCTCTTCGAGCCGCTCGCAACACCACCGGTAGTGGCCCAACAAGCCATTCACCAAGAGACCGTCCTCGGATTGGTCGCTGCCGGGCTGGGGATTTCCGTCCTTCCTGAATCTGTCCAGCGCTTCCAGATGCCAGGAGTCACTACCCGTTGCATGAGCGGGCGCCCGCAGACCGAACTGCACGTTGCCCGCCCGTTTGGCCAATCCTCCGCCGTGGATGATTTCATCCGGTGCCTCAGGTCCACCAGGTGATTCATCGGCAGGCCTGGTCTGAGAGGTGCCGCCCAAAATCTGGGCGGCACCTCTTGCGTCCTGACAGGCCCCCGGGCGGATTGGTAGGCCAAGACCAGCCCGCCGTACTCCCCCGGCAATCCCGCTCGCCGACAGCACATGCTCCAGCAGAAACAGCTGGAGTGCGCGGCTCTTAGACGTCGACGACGGTCAGGTCCCGGTCATGCTTGGTCAGGACTTCACATCCCGTCTCTGTAACGACCCACGTCTCGCTAAAGCCCACACCCGGCTCACCCGGCACGTCGGGCACTATGGGCGAGTGGAACGTCATGCCAGGCTTTAGCTCCTGCTCGATCCCCTCACGGATATAGAGAGTGTCCTCGGTCCATGAGGGAGGCATTCCAATGCCGAGCGAGTACCCGTACACGTGGGACGCGGCAGGCAGTGTACTGATCTTGCTCATCCCCACGCCGACTTCACGTGCTACATCGTGCGCACTCCGGCCAGGCTTCACTGCCTCGAACAGCCGGTCGAGGGTCTCGTTCACAATTCGGGCCCTGTCTTCGAATTCCGGTGCCGGCGTGCCGATTGCCACTGTGTGCATCAGGGGGCTTGTGTAGCGTTCATACGTTGCCCCGAATTCGAGTATCACCGTCTCGCCTGCCTGAACCGGCGTGCGCCGGAATGTGGTGTGGATGACGGTGTTCCGCTCGCCTGCGGACACGATTGGTTGGATGCTGAAGTATTCGCTTCCCTCCGCTATCAAGGTCTCGTAGATCACGGCCGCGATGTCGTTGTCTGTGACACCGGCTTTGATTACCGGCAGTACGGCTGCGAGGCCCTTCTTTGTGATCTGGGCCGCCTGTCGCATGTAGTTCAGTTCAGCTTCGGATTTGATCAGGCGGGGTCGCTCGACCACGTCTGAGGCTTCAACGAGGGTGACTCCGGGCAAGGCCGCTTTAAGTCCTTCGTAGAGTTCAACGCTGAGGCCGGCCCGCTTGCCCTGGATGCCAACCCGTTGGTTGCCGAGGGTGAATTCCTTGACGATGCCCGCGATCTGGTCCGCCGTACCTCCGTACGACCAGCTCACCCCCCGGATATCTTTAATCCAGCTGGTAAGCATGGCGGTTCCGATTTCCAGCCCGTGCATGTTCAGGACCGGCTCCCCCTCACGGGGCAGGATCAGGCACGAAGCCCAGCTTGTGCCAAAGCTCTGGTATCCGCTCAAGTAGCTCAAGCTGGGAGCGTGGGTGATGAGGAGGACGTCCAGGTTCCGTTCGTCCATCACCTTCCTGACTTCTTCGATCCGGGAGCGATATTCCGATTCCGAAAAGGACAGTTCCTTGGTGAGAGGTCGGCTGGTCAGGTCCTTCACGTATGTGTTGAAGTCCATGGGGTGTCTACTTCCTTGTGTTCTCTTCCCGGGGTCCCCGGGCTTACTTGTCGGGATGGTGGGCTCTCGCCGGCTAGCCGCGTACCAATCGCACCAGCGCGTGCAGCATCGGGTCCGTGATGGGGTCGTGTTTGTAGACCGCGACCGGCTGGGAGGCGAGGCGTACGATTACGGTTTCCGCGCCGGGGGTGATGTAGAGGCGCTGGCCGTGGATGCCGACTGCTTCAATGGCACCAAACTCGTCTTGTGGCACCCACCATTGGTTGCGGTAGGTGTACCCGGACATGGCGCCGGATTCGAGCCGGGCCGGGAGGTCGGCGCCGTGTATCTCCCGCACGACCGACGAGGGGATGAGCTGTTTCCCGCCCCAATCTCCTTCGCGGCGCATGAGCTCGCCGAAGCGGGCCAGATCGCGCAGGGTCGCGCTCATCCCGCCGCTGGCTGAAGGCACGCCTGCCGGGTCGACGACCAGATAGGCATCGTCCTCGCACCCAAGTGGTCCCCACAACCGCTCGTGCAGGAGTTGCGCGAATGACAGGCCGGTGACGCGTGCCAGCACCCAGGCCATGACTTGGGTGTTCACACTCTTGTAGGAAAAGGCTCCTCCATGTGCGCCCTCCTTGAGGACGCTGAGCAGGTAGTCGCTTGAGGTTTGCGGGCCGTCATAGCCGGCCGGGCGTGGTCGCGTGCGGCCGGCACGCATATACGCCCAGGCGCCGGAGCTTTCGTCATCATCATCTTCAGAGTATGAAAGGCCGGTTCGCATATCCATTGTCTGGCGCAACGTTGCGTCGTTCCAGGCGGTGCCACTTAGTTCGGGGACGTAATGCGCGACCGTCTTGGTTTCATCCAGCACGCCTTCGTGTACCAGTGAGGCCATAAGCGTTCCGGTGTAGGACTTTGTCATCGAGAAGCAGGCATGCGGCAGGTAAGCCTCCAGCGCACCAAGGTAGCGCTCGTAAACGACTCGGCCGCGGTGCAACACCATGATGCCGTCGGTGTAGCTATCAAACAGGGCCTCTTCGAATTCGCGGACACGCCCGGTCGTGTCCGTAAACGTCAGCGCGTCCACAGCAGCGGCATCGGCAGAAGATGGCTTGCCCAGTGATTGGCTGGGTCCCGTGCCGCGCCATACACCGACAGTCGGAGAGAGCTCGCGCATGTGTGACAGCGCCCACCGCAATTTGGGGAAAGCGGTATCGCTGTCACTGTCGAATCTGACCTGTTTCTCTGCCGGCGGCGGCGAACCCTGCATCCAGCCGAGCGCCCGCGGATCCGAGGCCCGGCCATCAAGGAATGTCTTGCCCTCGATTTCCAGCGTGCCCGGCGCCTCCAACGAAGGGGCGGGCGGGTAAGCGGCGTTGCCGGATAACTTCAATGTTCTTTCCTTGTCTACTTATCTGAATGCTTTGTGGAGGCACGGACCGGCTAATCCGGGTCGGTGGTCCCTGTAAAGCGGTGCCCAAAACGTCAAGCTCAGCCTTCCGCTGGGATCCTTGTGCTGCATGCAAGTTGGCGGGAACAGCGTCGTCCCGAGGAGGGTCGAGCCGTTCCCGCCAACGTTTGCGCTCTTAGTGGACTTTGGCCTCGGCCTCGGCAGTGGCGGCGTTGAGGGCGGCTGCTTCAGCTTTGGTGGGTTTGGTTTCCTTGGTGAAGATCAGGGCGACCGCGCCGATCAGCGCGACGAACATCATGACGAAGGCCGGCATCGTATTGTCACCGGTTTGGGCAATCAGCCAGGACGCTACGAGCGGACCTGTGCCGCCGAAGATGGCGACACCAACGTTGGTCGGTATGGCCGAGCCGCTGTAGCGGACCTTCGCCGGGAAGGACTCAGTGAAAAAGCAAGCGATAGTGGAGTCATTGAGGGAGAAGATCCCAACGAACAGGATCTGGATGGCCATAGCTGCTGCGAAACCGCTGATACCCAAGAGCAGGAAGATCGGGTAGCTCAGGACCAGGAAGAGCACTGCGTTGGCCATGAGCATTGTCTTGCGACCAAAACGGTCGGAGAGGTAGGCGCCACCGTAGAGCATGGGCAGGTAGACCAGCAGTGAGGTGGTCATGATGATGCTGGCTTCGAAGCCGGACAGGCCTACTTCCACCTCAAGGTAGGTCTGCATGTAGCCCAGCACGAGGTAGTACCCGGTGGCATTGACGCCCATGATTGCCAGCGTCCGAAGAAGCGCCCTCCAGTGCTCGCGGAAGAGCACAACCAGTGGGAGCTTGGCCAGCTCACCCTTTTCTTGGGCTGCCCGGAAAACAGGAGTCTCATCGATGCGGTTTCGCAGGTAGACGCCGACCAGCGTCATAGGTGCAGCGAGAAGGAACGGAATACGCCAACCCCACGTATTCATCGCATCCTCATCAAGGAGTCCATTCAAAAGGGTCGATACAACAGATGCCGCAAGGAATCCGACTGCACATCCAATGGCTACAGAGCTGATGTAGCGTGCCCGCTTGTCAGCCGGGGCGTATTCAACGACCAGAATGGCAGCGCCGGTGTATTCTCCGGCAGTGCAGAAACTTTGAAGGAAGCGCAGGAGCACAAGGAGCACAGGTGCCCAGAAACCGATGGTTGCATAGCCCGGCAGCAGGCCGATGCAGGTGGTGGCCAAACCAATCCCGATGATGGTGAGGGCAAGAGCGCGTTTACGGCCGATTCTGTCGCCGAAGTGACCCCAGAACAGCGCACCGATGGGACGCATTGCGAACGACAGAGCGAACAGAGCGAAAGTCTGCACGAGCGCGACCGTCGGGTTGCCCGGAGGGAAAAACACGGCGGCGATAGTGGTGGCCAGGTAGGAATAGGAGCCGTAATCGAAGAACTCAATGAAGGTGCCGGATGAGGCTGCAAAGAGAGGCCTCTTTGCCGCACTCTGCACCGTGGCAGTTGTTTGAGATGTGCTGGAGAGCATCACTAGTGTTCTTTCTGCAGGGAATCAGGGTCGCGTGACGAGGTGGGCTCTGGATGGGGAGGAGGCCGGAACGACGTCTAATCTGAGGATGTAGGAAAGATATAGCCAGAATATTTCCGGATTGTTACCGTCTGGTCTGAATTTAGACCATTAGCTTTGTTCCAGTGTGTGGGAGATCACGGATGACGTCAAGCGGTCCCGCATAAAATCCTCGAGTCTCCCCCGATTTTTCTCACGGCTGCGCTTCTGCCTGGTGTTTGGGGCGAGAGTGCAGGGCTCGCCGCGAGGGACGTCAAAGGCGTGTTTTTGGGCCAATCAGGATTCAGGTTCGGAAGACGTCAGTTCGTAACGGGCGCCTCCACCTGCACCGTCAGCGGGCCTGACGGGACAGCCAGCTCAAGAGCTGTCCTGCCGGCCGGGGTGCGTGCTGTGGCATAAAGATGCCCGGAAAAGATTTACTTCACGCCTGCCCGCACCCCGTGCCAGTGGCGTGTGAAACTTCTGACCGCGGCGGGAGAATCATGGAGTTGATTTTCGGCAGGCGCGGGCTTCAAGCAGAAGCCTTAGAGATTTTTCCTGATATGCCAGCTCAAGCCTGAGCGGGAGCGCTCACGCTAGGGCTTGGACGCAGCCACTTCCGGCGACACTTGTGACTCAGAAGATATAAGGAAGCCATGCAGCAATGAGGCGGTACCCTGCAGGTGGTCCTGCGCCATCCGAAACGCTTCTTCACCGTCGCCGCGGAGGATTGCATCCATGATCGCTTGGTGCTGTTGGTTGGAGTGCTCCAGGTTCGGCTCAAGAAGCGGTATTCGATCCAAGAGGTCACTGACCTTTGAACGGACATCCGCGACTGCGCGGGCCAGACTTGGAGAACCCGTCACTTCTGCGATGGCCACATGGAACCGTGCATCTTTTGGCCGGTACAGCTCGGCCGGTGCGCTAGCCACCTCAGCCAGGGTTTTCAGCAGGTGGCTGCGTTGAGAAGGGGACAACGTGGCCTTGGCGGCCAGTGACGCTGCCGCAGGTTCAAGAACGTTGCGGAAGGTCAGAATGTCTTCCACTTCCGCCGGATCCAATTCCGGGAACGATCCTGGCCCAGCCGAAGGTCGGCCACACACGTAGGTGCCACCGTAGCGACCGCGCTGAACCTCGACGTATCCGGCTTTCTGCAGTTCAGCCAATGCGTCCCGCAGGGTCGCGCGCGAGACTCCGAGCAGCTCTGCAAGTTCCCGTTCCGGTGGCAGCTTCTCCCCCACTGCGAACAGGCCGAGCTTGATGTTCTGGAGCAATCGCTCGATGGTTTCCTCGAAAACGTTCCCGTGCCGAGCGGGCCGGACAACCGGGGCCGACGTGTCGAACCGTTCTTCTTCCATGCACCAATCATAATCGGTCCAAAAACACGCCATTGGCGCGGCCGCGGATTGCGTGGCAGGCGCGTCCCGGAAGCCGAAGACGGGCGAAGTCGCATGGAGTCAAGGAAACGTTGGGCGGAATAGCTTGACGCCGGGCGTGCCCTGCCACACACTTGAAGGAGCTTATGGTCTGAATTCAGACCAATACCATTTGAGTGGATGGAACTGCAGTGTCGCACTCCGATTCAACACAGCCTAACGCGGAGCCCCGACGAGGGCACCTACCCCCAAGTTCTCCCTCATAAATCGATCAAAGTTACGGACATAAAATGACTAATCCACCAACGGGAACATCACAGCGAGGCCAGCTGAGTGTTGATGAATTGCGTGACCTGGTTGCTTCAGGTGAAATCGACACCGTCGTGGTTGCCATCACAGATTCCATGGGACGTCTGCAGGGTAAGCGCTGCGGAGCAAAGTCCTTCCTGGAAGACGTACTCGGGCACGGGGCCGAAGGCTGCAACTACCTTCTGAGCGTCGATGTTGAGATGAACACCATCGATGGATATGCCATGTCCTCCTGGGCAAACGGCTACGGAGACATGGTGATGCGCCCGGACGTCTCCACCTTGCGCCGTGTGCCATGGCTGGAGGGCACAGCCATGATCCAGTGCGACATTCTGTGGCTCGACGGTCGACCCGTCGCCCAGTCCCCCCGGCAGATCCTCAGATCCCAAATCGAACGCTTGGAAGCCCTGGGATACCGGGCGCATATCGGCACCGAACTTGAATTCATCATGTTCGACGACAGCTACGAAGAAGCATGGGACAAGAAATACGAAGGCCTCACCCCTTCAACCCGCTACAACGTGGACTACTCCCTGCTGGCCACGGCAAGGCTGGAACCGGTGATCCGCAGCATCCGCAACGGCATGGAAAAGGCTGGCCTGGTCGTTGAATCCTCCAAGGGTGAGTGCAACCTGGGCCAGCAGGAAATCACGTTCCGCTACGCAGAAGCACTGGCCGCCTGCGACAACCACGTTTTCTACAAGAACGGCGCCAAGGAAATCGCCGCGCAGCAGGGCAAAAGCATCACATTCATGGCCAAGTACAACGAACGTGAAGGAAGTTCCTGTCACATCCACTTCAGCCTGACCGATTTGGACGGCAAGCCTGTCCTGGCCGGTGACCATGAACACGGCTTCAGCCCCGTCATGGAGCACTTTATCGCCGGCCAGCTCGCTGCACTGAAGGAACTGGCATACTTCGTGGCCCCGAACATCAATTCCTACAAGCGCTTCGTGGAGGGCAGCTTCGCCCCCACGGCCATCGCCTGGGGACTGGACAACCGCAGCTGCGCCCTGCGCGTCGTTGGACGCGGCCCCAGTCTTCGAGTCGAAAACCGCGTCGGGGGTGGCGACGTCAACCCGTATCTCGCCGCCGCGGCACTCATCGCCGCAGCCATTCACGGGATCGAGAACGGGCTTCCGCTTGAGCCGATCACAACCGGCAACGCGTACCAATCTGATGCTGACCGCATCCCGACCAACCTGCGGGATTCCCGCGCACTGCTGGCCAACAGCGAGATCGCACGCAAGGCCTTCGGTGACGAAGTCGTGGACCACTATGTTTTCGCAGCCGATGTCGAACTAAAAGCCTTCGATAGCGCCGTAACCGATTGGGAGCGTAAGCGTGTCTTTGAACGGCTCTGATACCTACCGCCCGCGGATCGGCCTGACAACCTACTATCAGGAAGCTTCCTGGGGTGTTTGGACGCAGGACGCCGCAATCCTGCCGGGAACGTACGTCCAGGCAGTTGTCGCTGCCGGCGGCACCCCTGTCCTCTTGCCGCCGGTGGGCACTGACCCCTCGATATTGGAGGTGCTGGACGGACTGATCGTTTCCGGTGGCAGCGACGTGGGCCCCGAGCACTACGGAGCCGAGCCGCACGAACTCACCCGGGCCCAACCAGCCAGGGACGAGCACGACATCGCCCTGACCAAGGCAGCGCTGGAAGCCGGGCTTCCTCTCTTCGCCATTTGCAGGGGCGCCCAGATCCTCAACGTTGCCCTTGGCGGATCATTGATCCAGCACATCCCGGACGTAAACCCGGAAGCGAAATACCAGCCAGGGCCTGGTGTCTTCGGTGAAGTGGAATTCACAACGACGACCGGCAGCATAAGCCGCTCCCTGCTGGGACCGGGTGCCAGCGCACCCTGCTACCACCACCAGGCCATGGACCGTATCGCTGATGGACTGTGCGTAACGGCTGCGGCTGCCGACGGCACAGTGGAAGCCCTTGAAACGTCGACGGCCGGATGGGCACTGGGGGTCCAATTCCACCCGGAACAAAACCCCGATGACCTGCGGCTCTTCAAAGGATTTATTGAGGCAGCAGCCAACTACAGAAAAGACCGAACGGAGAACCCAGCCAATGTCCACCAGCACGTCTGACGTACTGAACCCGGCGACGGAAGAGGTCATAGAGACCATAGCTCTCGCCACACTCGAGGATACTGACAGGGCAATCCAAAAAGCAGCCCAGGCCTTTGAAACTTGGCGGAACGTCGCCCCCGCAGACAGGGCACTGCTGCTGCGCCGGTTTGCCTCCGCAGTAGACGCGGACCTTGAAAACCTCGCCCAGCTGGAAGTCCGCAATGCCGGGCACACCATCGGCAACGCCCGATGGGAAGCCGGAAATGTTCGCGACGTCCTGACCTACTACTCCGCGGCCCCCGAGCGGCACCTTGGCCAGCAGATCCCAGTAGCTGGAGGGGTAAACGTCACCTTCCACGAACCCTTGGGAGTCGTTGGGGTAATTGTCCCGTGGAACTTCCCTATGCCAATCGCGGCATGGGGTTTTGCACCCGCCCTGGCTGCCGGCAACACTGTCGTTCTGAAACCGGCGGAACTGACCCCGCTGACCGCTATCCGGCTCGGACAGCTTGCAAGGGAAGCAGGGCTGCCCGAAGGCGTCCTGCAAATCATTCCGGGCAAGGGTTCAATTGTCGGCGACCGGTTCGTGACCCATCCTGCGGTCCGGAAAGTTGTTTTTACCGGTTCCACCGGTGTCGGGAAGCGAATTATGGCTGGCTGCGCTGACCAGCTCAAGCCGGTAACCCTGGAACTGGGCGGCAAAAGCGCCAACATCATCTTCGCGGATTCCGACCTGGAAGTCGCCGCCTCAGCAGCGCCGGGCGGTGCCTTTGACAACGCCGGACAGGACTGCTGCTCCCGCTCCAGGATCCTGGTCCAGGACAGCGTTTATGAAAGGTTCCTCGCACTCCTGGAACCAGTAGTCAAAGCCCTGCAGGTCGGGGACCCAAGCGATGAAGCTTCCTTCATGGGCCCGCTGATTTCGGCAGCCCAGCACCGGACAGTATCCAGCTTTGTCCCGGATGGCACTTCCATCGCTTTCCAGGGCTCGGCCCCTGCCGGCAAGGGCTTCTGGTTCCCACCTACAGTCCTGACGCCCTCCCGCGAAGACCGGGTAATGCACGAAGAGATCTTCGGCCCCGTCGTAGCTGTCGTTCCTTTCAAGGATGAAGCCGACGCCCTCCGCCTGGCCAATGACTCAATCTATGGGCTCTCAGGATCAATCTGGACACGGGACGTTGGACGGGCACTCAGGATGGCCCGAGGACTCGAGTCAGGAAACCTATCGGTCAACTCACACTCCTCAGTGCGCTACTCCACCCCCTTCGGAGGCTTCAAGCAGTCCGGACTCGGACGCGAACTCGGCCCTGACGCCCTCGACGCCTTCACAGAAACAAAAAACGTTTTCATCTCCACCAGCCTTTAACGCCACCACAACCAAGGAAGTCAAAATGATTGAAGTAATCTCCAACCGCCTCAAGGGCCGCAGCGCTGTCATCACTGGCGGCGCCAGCGGTATCGGGCTGGCGACAGCCCGCCGTTTCGCAGCAGAAGGCGCAAACGTCGTCATCGCCGACCTGGACCCAACCTCAGGACAGCGCGCTGCCGATGAAGTAGGCGGTCTCTACGTAAAGGTCGACGTCACCAGCGAAGAAGAAGTAAAGAACCTCTACGCCGTAACCCACGAAACGTATGGAAGCGTCGACATCTCCTTCAACAACGCCGGAATCTCACCGGCAGACGATGCCTCGATCATCGACACAGGCATCGACGCCTGGCGGCGGGTACAGGAAGTCAACCTGACCTCCGTCTTCTACTGCTGCAAATACGCACTCCCCTACATGCAGGCCCAGGGGAAAGGCTCCATCATCAACACCGCCTCCTTCGTAGCAGTTATGGGCGCTGCGACCTCGCAGATCTCCTACAGCGCATCCAAAGGCGGTGTACTGGCCATGAGCCGGGAACTTGGCGTCGAATTCGCCCGCCAGGGCATCCGAGTCAATGCCCTGTGCCCAGGACCGGTCAACACGCCGCTGCTGAAGGAACTCTTCGCCAAAGACCCTGAAAAGGCAGCTCGCCGCCTCGTCCACGTTCCCTTGGGCCGGTTCGCCGAACCGGAAGAGCTGGCAGCAGCAGTGGCGTTCCTCGCCAGCGACGACTCATCCTTCATCACTGCCTCAACCTTCCTGGTTGACGGCGGCATCGCCGGTGCCTACGTCACCCCCGAGTGACCCTCAGATCGCGAGCCCTTCAATGGGGCAGAGCAGAGGCAGCCAGAAGGGCACGAGCAGGCACCCTGCATAACAACACCCTGCTTTGCGAGTCCAAACGCTCTCACCTGTAAGAAAAGCGCTGCCCAGATCCGCCCACTGCCATGCAGTGGACGGATCCGGGCAGCGACGAACGCTGTAGCCCCCAGCACAGGCGGCTACCAAGGGAAAAATCAAGGCCAGCCAGAGCGCGGAAAACTAAGGAATAAAGAAGGAATGAAGAAACGCATCCCCCGCCAGCACCTCCGCTTGAAGAACTCCGAAAAAACCTTCGAGGCGAAAACCGGCGAGCATTGTCCAGCCAACGGATGGTGGGTCCCGGTCAACCGGGAAGGAGAGGGACACTTCATTGCTGAAGGGAGCATTATGCCTCCGCACAATGGGCAGTCCATCACCTGGGCGTTGGTCACCGCAGATCTGGGCCCTTTCAAGCCGAAGCACTCCCATCCCCGCGCAGGAGCTTACCTTGACTAGCTCGATCGTTCTTCAGAACACCTCGGTAGGCGTGCAGCGTTCGAGTTCCGCGGTCACTGGCGGAAAAGCAGCCCAGCCAATCCGAGTCGCTGTGCCTATCGTGCCTGCCACCCTCGCCGCTGCCCAGCAATTTGGCTGTGAAGAGGGTTGCCACTACTGCCAGGGACCCGAAACAGACTAGCTTTCTGTCCACATCCGGTCGAAGAGCCGCAAGAGTCTAGCAACAGAGGAAAGATCAGCCATGAAGTCCTACCGATGCGATGACTGGAGCCGCCTCACTGGCGTGGAGGTCGAGGTACACATCCACGGTCAACTGCTGCGTGCGGGTACCGTCGATGCTGTTATGCCGGACGCTACAGTCCTCTGGCTGGCTGCCGATCACAATGGAGGACGGACCCTCTTTGAAGCAGTTGAGGGATATGAAATGTGGACTGACCCACAGGACCTACCCGACGAACTGCATGCAGCGACCCACGGTCAACAGCCCCCAAACCACACTGATTCATGAGGCCGAAGACGATCAATGGGAGGACGCATCCGTTCGTCCCGGAGCTCTTCAGTCCATCCTGCCTCGGCCGGACCTTTAACCGCCAGGGCCTTCCATGCTCGCAACTGGGAGGCCCTGGTTCCAAGCTAGTCACTTCTTAAACGTCGCCCAAGCCCGAAATCTGATCTAGGGGGCTTCATGGCAAACGAGCGGAAATTAGCGATTGGAGTAAACCTACGATGCACTTACACAACGAGTCGCGCACAACGAAGACGAGCATGACTAGCCAACCGGCTTTTGAAAGCGTGAAAGCAGCAGCGGGAGAATCGAACGCTGCCGTGATATTTCACGACCCCCTGTCTTCCAAACAAACAGCACAAACAGGGACTAATCAGGGTGCCGATAAGCGGCAAAGGCACCCCTCTGGCGTTTCCGAAAAGACAGTTGATAAGCCGGACACGAAGCTACTTGAGCGCCTGAGAGCCAGGAAAGCCGTCTGCCATGATCTCGAAGTGCTCGCGTTGAAGCAATCTGCCGGCCACCGTTAGCGAGAAATCCTCCCGGACCACAGCAAAAGTGGTTACTAAGCCAACAAGCCCGCCCTTTTCGCAGAGGCTCAGATAGCCAATAATGGCTCTGGCAGTGGAGGGCAAGGAAGCGTAGCGTCGTTGGGGAATCGACGCTACGGCAGCAGTCTGACCAGCATGCAAAGGCATGCTGGTGTTGGCTTTTTGAGGAGGCCGGGACGATGGCTGGATGGAATGCTGACACCGCGGCAGGGCCTCTGGGGGCCGGGACGGTTACGTTGGTGGAAGGATCATCCTTCTGCATATCCCTGCAGAACGGGGACATGCACTCCGAGCACCCACACGGTCTTTTCGTCCAGGACACCCGTATCCTTTCCGGTTGGGGGTTGACCGTTAACGGCCAACCGCTGGAACCTCTCGCAGCGGAGGCGAAGGAGCCCTACCGAGGGCAATTTGTCGGCCGCGTCGCCCGCTCGGACGGGTATGCAGACAGCTCTTTGATTGTCGAACGGCTACGTGAAGTCGGGAGCGGCATCCAAGAGCGGATCGTTGTCCGCAACTACTCGAGGGAACCGGCCGAATGCGTGATCTCCCTGACGATTGAAGCAGATTTCGCAGATCTGTTTGAAGTGAAAGAGGCTCGGATTCAGCGGCGCTGGGATGAGACCCGCCAGGCCAACGATGGCACACTGATTATCCAGGCCATTTGGCACGGTATCCGGAAAGGTGTCGCCATCCGGGCACCTGGAGCGGGTAGTTCAGCGGAGGGCTTCACGTACCAGGTGTCTGTACCACCGCACGGCAGCTGGAACGCAGCCCTGACCGTTGTGCCGAGTATCGACCAAGACAGCATCTCCCCGGCTTTCGTTCACAGCGACGGAGATGGCTTGTCCCCGAGAGACCGACGCCGGCAGGACTGGGTGGCGAAAATTCCGGTTCTGCAGATCGGAAACCGGTCCATCGAACGGACCCTGCGGCGCAGCTACGATGATCTGGGTTCCCTTCGCATCGAGGACCCTGATCATCCGGACCGGGTGGTGGTGGCCGCTGGGGCCCCCTGGTTCATGACCCTGTTTGGCCGGGACTCCCTATGGGCCTCGGAAATGGCGCTGGCCGTCGATCCGTCCCTGGCGTTGGGGACGCTGCAGACGCTGGCAGACCGCCAGGGGGCGGTAATAGATCCAATGAGCGAGGAGGAACCAGGCAAGATCCTTCACGAGGTCAGGCTCGATGTCTCCAGCGGGCTCTCCCTCGGCGGTAAATCCGTCTACTACGGCAGTGTAGACGCCACACCACTGTTCGTCGCGACGCTCGCTTCGGTCATCCGATGGGGCTTTGCTAAAGAAACCATCGCTGCCCTGCTTCCTCATGCCGACCGCGCCCTGGACTGGATCCGAGAATACGGGGACAAGGACGGTGACGGGTTCGTCGAGTATCAACGCCTCAACGACCAAGGGCTCATCAATCAAGGCTGGAAAGACTCGTGGGACGGGATCAACTTCGCAGATGGAACACTGCCCGAGCCCCCAATCGCGCTCTGTGAGGTCCAGGCGTACGTTTACACCGCGTACCAGGCCCGAGCTTGGATGGCTTACGACGCCGGAGATACGTCCCTGGCGGAGGAGCTTTCAGATCGAGCAGCGCAATTAAAGAAACGCTTCAATGAGCAGTTCTGGATCCCCGAGCGCGGATACTACGCAATCGCGCTGGACGGCAAGAAACGGCAGGTCGATGCCTGCGCTTCAAACATGGGGCACTGCCTGTGGTACGGCCTCATTGATGAGGACAAGGCCCCACAGGTGGTAGAACGCCTGATGTCTCCAGAAATGTTCAGCGGCTGGGGCATTCGCACGCTGGCAAGCGATATGGGCGCGTATAACCCCGCCAGCTATCACAACGGCTCCGTCTGGCCGCACGACAACGCGATCATCGCAGCGGGCCTCCTGCGCTACGGGTTCGTAGCCGAGGCGCAGCGAATCTCCACCGCGCTCTTTGAGGCTGCCGAATACTCCGACGGTCGCCTCCCGGAATTGTTCTGCGGCTTCAGCCGGGACATGTTCGCAGCACCTGTCCCCTACCCCACCGCCTGCTCACCGCAAGCTTGGGCGGCCACCACACCGATCCAGCTGATAACAAGCCTGATGCAGTACGACACCAACGTCTCCCGCGGAGAGTTCTGGATGAATCCAGTACTTCCAGAATCCTATGGCGACCTGCATGTCGCCAACGCACCCATGGCCGGCGGCCGGATCACCATCGACATCGTCAATTCTGTTCCAACCGTTCAGGGGTTGCCCGAAGGAATGGCTTACCGCCGCGGGCACCGACCATGGATAACGGAAATGCTGGACCAAGCAAGCCAAAGTCGACAGGTCTAGGTGGACTGCCCAAGAGTTGTGAAACGTTTAGACGCGTACTTCATCCCGCTGCACACCGCTAAGACGCCTGCTTCCTTGCCACTGTGATGCAGCCTGCACCAGCGACCAGACAGCGGGTTGCAGGCTTAGCGCAGCCCAGAGGAAGTTCGACACCGCTGATGGCAGCGATCCATACAGCAGGCTGCCGACTCCTCCCAGTGTTCCCCCGACAGCATTGAGCCAGAGGTACACGTTCGACCGTGATGAGACGCGTCCACGCGACAGCAGCACGTAGGCCAGGAATGTGCCCGCCATTCCGAGCCACCCCAAGATCATTTCGAGCATGTTCCTCCGTCCCGCGCGTCGTGTGTGTAAGTCCATTTCAGCGCAACCACCAGTTAAGATCAATCGACGTTTCGAACACTGTGGGTGTAGTTTTGCTTAACATGGATTTAGATCCGAAGCGCCTGTATATCCTGCTCGCAGTAGCCAGAACCGGAAGTGTGCTTGCGGCAGCGGACGATCTTCATGTTTCCCCGTCCGCTGTATCCCAGCAGCTAAAGAAGCTCGAACAGGATGCCGGCGCCTCACTGGTCCAACGCACACCAAGGGGCACTGTCCTCACGCCGGCCGGCGTGATTGTTGCTGAAGCCGCCGAGGAAATCGAACGCGCGATTGGCAACGCGCGAGACCGGCTTGAAAAAAGTGATGGACCGAGCGGAACAGTCCGGATCGGAGGTATCCCGAGTTTTCTTCGGACCTTGCTCGTCCCGCGGCTGGCCGAGTGGCGAGAGCGGTACCCCCAGTTGCTGATCCAGGTCACCGAAGGGGATCTGAACTCGTTGACGCGCCGTCTGCGCCGCCGGCAACTGGACGCTGCGGTGGTCGACCTGGACTCGGCCAGCGAAAGTGATCGCTTGCCAGCGGGAATCACCGAGCAACCGCTGTTGGATGAGCCATGGAAACTTGTTGTCCCCTCGCCCTGGTTTGTCGGCACAGACCCAGTCGACCTAACTCGATCCTCTTGGCCCTGGTTAGGCGTGGACGCCTCCTCAGGTAGCGCAGCAGCGATTGCACGTCTTCGAAAGGCAGCCATGCTTGAAACGACCTCGGTTCACGAGTATTACGAAACGCTGACCGCTCTCGCCCTGGTCGCCGCCGGTCA
The DNA here is from genome assembly GCF_003061105.1 of Arthrobacter sp. HMWF013. Lineage (GTDB taxonomy): Bacteria > Actinomycetota > Actinomycetes > Actinomycetales > Micrococcaceae > Arthrobacter. Next base: position 4,687 of record NZ_QAIQ01000007.1, on the reverse strand, counting down.
GGGCATCGCTGTCGAGCCTGCTCTGGCACTGCACGGCATGCTTCCGGATAACGTAAGCGTGCTGGACATGCCGGGCCTAGGCACCCGACGCATCGTCCTCCGGCGCTTTGAAACTAATCGCTCGCTTCACAGCCCCGTTGACGTACTCGTCGCCCTCATTCAGGAAGCCGTAAGTGCCCTAGACTTGCATGCTGCTGCGGGCTGACGGCATCTGGTTAAAGGCATCGTCGCTGAACTCGAGGGTTTGCCTGCGTGGTGTTCATGGCCTACCGCCCGGCTAGACCACACCCCAAACCGACGTCAGGAGACCTCCGCAAAAGTAGTCAGAATAGGGTCGAAGTATGAGTTCTTGCACTTCCCTGATGAACAGTCTTAGATGCAAATCTGACAGAAAGCCCTGGCGGCCCGGATGTTGAAGCGTAGTCGGCGGAATCAGTGCGCCGACCCTACGTAGCGAATTCCTTCACCCTTTATCTGGTTGAGTCGGGACGACGAGCCTAACGCGACTTGAGCCATTGATAGGAACTTGTCCAGGCTGGTCTACTTCGGCATGGAGACAGCCGTTACTTGCCATCTTGAGCTGACCATAGCGGGACCCTCTGCTAGCGAGCGGGTGGCGGTGTGAGGTATTCGCGCAATCCTGGGATTGCGAAGTCGACAAGCCCGTGTCCTGCAGTTTCTATGAGCCCGGCGTCCAGCAGTCGGGTTCGGTAGTTTCCCACGGCGTTTGGCCGCATGCCGGTTCGTTTGCCGATGTCCGTCGTGGAGGAAGGCCCAGGATCCTCGGCCATGGCCTGTAGGAAGTCGCGATCCCTCCCAGACGTCGTTGACAGTGCAGCTTCGATTACTACGCGTTCGTTTCTGCGGCGGGCAGCCGTGGCGGCCCGGTCCACAGCTGCGGCGTCCAGGCCTTTCGGGCTCTTTTCAGCTTCTTGCCAGAGGTAGTAGCCAACCAGCTGAATCAGGAAGGGGTAGCCGCCGGTTGCTTCTGCCGCGGTCCTGGCCAGGTCAGAACCGAGTGTCTTCCCGGCGCCTTCAAAGGTTTCGGTAAAGGAGCGTTCGACTTCAGCGATTGAAGCTGCGTGAAGGTCGATGCGGTCTGCTCTTCGCAAGAACGTGGCGACGCCCTCATTGAGCAAGTCGGAAACTGCGGCCGGCAGGCCGGCGAAGATAAGTCCGATGGGCAGGCCATCGCGTATGAAGTGCTGTACGTCGGCTGCGAGTTGGGATATCTCCGTGCGGTCAGCGGCATGGATCTCGTCAACAGTGATCACCAGTCCAGTGCCCCGCTGCGCCAGTAGACGCAGAAGCTCTGAACCACGGACACGCCAGTCAACCTGCTCGTCGGGAGCGAGTTGGGTGGTGACCGCGAAGCCGGCAACTGACAGGGCGGTGACTCGTCGGCCTGTCGGCCCAGCACCCAGTTCGTTCGTTAGCCGACGCATGGCCTCGCCAATGCGTCCCAGGAACCCTCCGGTGGCCGTTTCGGAAACCACAGCCCATCCGCTTGCTAGTGCAAGATCTTCGGCTGCACCCAGCATGACGGTCTTGCCGATACCCCGGGCTCCAGTGAAGATAGTGAGGAGGCCCGGGGCGCCAGACCCGATGCGGAGACCGTAAGCGAACTCGTCCAGCACTCCGCCACGGCCGACGAGGTCGGGCGGAGTCGCCCCTGCTGTGGGGCGAAACGGGTTCTCCATGCAGCACTCCTGTGAATGTCTATGAATCCTGTGAATTCTGTGTATCTCACACTACCGCGTGTTGGTCTAGCGTGGTGTTGATCGTCCATATCAGTGGGAGAGGGATAGGATCGATCGCTCCAGGCAATAGCCGGGATGCACTTTGCAGATAATGAGGAATGACCTGCTGAGGGAGGATCATGGGCTATACCCACTACTTTCCGGGCCTGAGGGTAACAGCCGAAGTACTCGCCGATGCAGGCAAGATCATTGACGCGTCAGCCATGACCATCTGCGGTCCAAACGGACAAGGCCTCCCTGTGATGAACGAGACCAAGGGCATCCGATTGAACGGCTTTAAAGCGGCCGGTGAAAGCTATGAGACGTTCCACCTAAGGGGCATTGATGCGCCCGGCTATCCGGGGATGAATGATTCCTGTAAGACCGAGAATCAGCCCTACGACCAAGTGGTCACTGCGATTTTGATTGCTGCTGCTGTCCGGGCGTTTGACTTCAGGACCGGTGTCGTCAAAAGTGATGGCCGCTGGGACAACTGGGCTGCAGGCATGCACTTGTACGAGCGGGCGGTGCGGTTACTGACCGACCAAGAGAAGCTGGCTTTGGAGCTCGACTTGGAGGGCATGCGACCAGATCCTTTCCAGGACTGACCAAACGTATAACAGCACGCTTGACTATCGCGTTTCCGAGACATTCTGCGTCGAACAGCGCTTCTTGCGTGAAGCGTCCGGCTCCCCCTCGAAAACATTTACCTGCTCCAGGTTTCTCGGTCTAACCGCAAGGCTGACAGCTAGCGTTCGAGTCCTCCGCGTTCAAAAGTTCTTCCCTTGCCCGCTTGGCCATCTTTGATGTCTTAGCAATTGATGGCTTTTGAGCAACGGCGGCAGTCGCCGGCGTGCCTTGGTGTTTGTACTGACTTCGTCATCAATGATGTCGTTTGGGCCTTCATGATGACCGTTATATTGCGCAAAGTGATGCGTGATGACGGGTTGGGGTCCTCCGGTGACCGAGGTTGACGAACCGAGTCACCCCAGTTGGAGGCGGCTTCCCTCTACGCCTAGGCTCCAAAACACCACATCCCCCAATCAGCACCGCAGGCCCTCTTCTTGGAGACGGCGGCCGCGTCCCGGAAGAGGCGAGAGAACGTGAATAGTCCGAGGATCCATATACTGCACGAGAACTACGACTGGCTGCCGCCGCTACAAGCAGCCTTAGACTCTGCAGGGCTGCCTCACACGCAATGGTCCCTGGCTGACGGATCCATCGACCTAAAGACACAACCCCCGCAAGGGGTCTTTTGGTCACGACTCAGCGCCTCGTCGCACACTCGTGGCCACGTTTACGCGAAAGAGTACGCCCGTGTGTTGTTTCGGTGGCTTGAGGCTGCTGGTCTCCGCGTGGTTAACGGCAGCAAGGTTATTGAATTTGAGGTCAGCAAGGCCGCCCAGTACGCCGCCTTGGCTGCTGCCGGCTTCGATGTTCCGCGAACCGTTGTGGTGGCTGGACGTGAGGACTTGAAGCGGCGGGCACTGGAGTTTCCAGCGCCGTTCATCACCAAACATAACCAGGGAGGCAAGGGCCTTGGGGTGCGCAGGTTCGACTCGCACCGAGAGTTTGATTCGTATGTTGACGGTCCCGAGTTCGAAGAACCGGCAGATGGGATTACCCTGCTGCAGGAGTTTGTCCAGACTGCTGAGCCGTTCATCACTCGTGCGGAATTCGTTGGTGGGGAGTTTGTTTACGCAGTGCGGGTTGATACGTCGGAGGGTTCGTTCGAGTTGTGCCCCGCTGAAGCGTGTGCAGTACCTGGCCAGGCAGCACCCGGGCAGGTAAGCCTTGATCAGGGTTTCGCTCCCGCCGCCTGCGAAATACCTGGCACCGGAGCCGGTGAAACCTTAGCGTCCACGTTGTTCGCCAAGCGCGATGACATCACAGCTGGCCACCCGTTGATCGTCAGGTTGCGGGCGTTCTTGGCGGACCAGGGCATCGAAGTAGCCGGTGTTGAGTTCTTCGAAACCGCGGACGGCCGCCTCATCCCTTACGACATCAACACCAACACCAACTACAACCCGGACGTTGAAGCCGCCACCGGAAACGCCGCCGCGACCGCCCTGGCCGGGTTCCTGGGCCGGGAACTGGAGTCCCGCTACGCCACGGCTTCCGTATGAGCGCTGCGGTGGTAACTGGCCCGGGCACCGCAGCCGATCCCGCAGACAGCCACCCTCTCGTAGCGCGGGTGGCAAACCTTGCCCGCACCACCTTGAAGTCGAGGATGCTCCTCACGGACTCCGAGCGGGTTCCCGCCGGAATCATTAGCATGTTGCGGGCGGCAGGGGCACTGAACCATCTGGCCTCACCGACGTACGACGGCGCAGGCCTGGCCAAGGCAGAGGACCGCCGACTGCACGAACACCTTGCCGGAGCCTGCCTGAACACGTGGCTGGTCTGGGCCCAGCACGCCTCGACCACCGCCCGGGTGGAAGCCGCCCTGCAGGGCCGGGCACCAGAGCACGACCTCATCGACGGACTGCTGCGCGGAAGGGTCTTCGCGGGGGCAGGTCTGAGCGACGTGCGCCGCTACCCAGACCGCTTCATCGCCGCCGAGCGGACCAACGGAGGCTGGCGCTTCCACGGCAGGGTGTCCTGGGTGAGCGGCTGGGGATTGAACGACGTCCTCCTCATCGCCGGCGTCGATCCCCGCCAGGAACAGGTGGTCCTGGCATTGGTTCCGATCAGTGACCGGTTCAAGGCCACTCCCCTGGACCTTTCCGCCCTGGCCGGCAGCCGGACCGCCCGGGTGGTCCTGGACGGCGCCTTCGTGGAGGATTCGCTGGTCCTCAGTGTGGACCCCCTGGCGTTGTGGCGCGCCAAGGACAACCAGGCCGCTGTGGACGCCAAGCCGCACCTCTTTGGTCTTGCCGCCGCAGTACTGGAAGAACTCCGGGCCGATCCCCATGCCCTTGCCCGGGATGCTGCAGAAGCCTGGACGC
>NZ_QAIQ01000094.1 GCF_003061105.1 Arthrobacter sp. HMWF013 | reverse complement strand
TTCCAGTTCCCCGTGGAGCTTTATGAGGGCGGCGAAACCCGCCTCGACGGCGTCCTTGGAGTAGCGTTCACTGCCGCCGCGCGACCCTTGAACTTGTTCAGCCCGGGCGGTTCCAATCACTCTGACGGCCTCGTCATAGCCCCTCACAGCACCATAGCCACCCGGCTCCGCGAAAAAGGTTGCATACTCCCCCAGGATGAACGCCAGGGTCGGGTTGTCGGTTTCCAGGCCTGCCGTTCCCTCCAGTTTCCGGGCGAGAGCAGCGACTTGGCCCCGGACAGTCTCCACCCTCCGTAAGGCCGGAGCGGCCTTGGCCCTGAGTTCGTTCAGCCGCACGTCCTGAATGCTTACGACATCGGCCTTTTTCCGATTGGCGATCATTTGACGCGCAGGCTCATTGACCGCCCGTACTTCGCCATAGATGTCGTACTGAAAGAGACAGACGCCGGCACGTCCGGCAAAGTCCCCCGCCTGCCGGGTGTAACCGGATAAGGCGAAGAACATAACCGAGTCGCGGCCGTGTCCGGCTCCCAATGCTGCCTGGACCAGTGGGGCACCAACTGGCGCGTTGACATGCTTGACTTGGGCAACCGCGCCGTCGGCAACTACGTCTATGCCCCCGTCGTTACCTGCCCCTGTGATCCTGGCACCATTCAGACCGAGGTCCTCCCGCATGTACCAGGCGGCGAGTTCCTCGGCATCGCGCCAGTCGGCCAAAAGGATTTCACGATGGTGACGGGATGAGCGGAACTGAGACATGGGCAAAGCTTACCCAGCCGCGCAGGATTGTTCCGGCGGATATTCAACGGTCCTGCCCATCGTGCTCACCCAGGGGTGCGGAAGATCGAATCCATAACTTGCGGTGATCACGCCCTGTGCTCATCGCACGCAGCTACCTCGGCCGTCACTCAACGCGTTGAGCCTCCGCTGAAATTGACGACTACCTGGCTCAAGCCGCAGGCTCTTCTTTGGAAATGTCAACCGGGCCTCTCCCTGCTGTCGCTCGATCTATTGCGCCGAGCGTTCTCGCGTGAAGCGCTGGGTCCAACGAGACTGTGCCTGACAGCCCCTGAGCCATCCTGGATCTGAGGATCCATGCGGCGATGCTTTCTTGGTGTGTGTTCATACTGGTCTCTATGCAAGAGCCAGCACGACGGCGGTCGTGAAAAGCTAGACCCTCCACTCAGGGGCGAGCCGGCTAGTATCAAATGTCTTCAGACCAGTCACCTGACGTCGCGGCAAGACCACTACTTTCACAAAGACGTCGTCCAGTACCGCGCGCTGGGCACTTGTCGGCATGTCACTCCAGGCAGCTCTCAGCATCGCACCGGTCGTCAGCTCTCTAGGGCGGACGATCGGAACCGGGTACTGAGCTTTGTGTCTCTCCACGGCTGCTCTGGCAGCTAACCACTCATTGCGGGAGATGGCGCCGGTACCGTAATCCGCGGCAAGCTCTTCCAGTCGCGCATCCAGAGCGCCAATCTTTTCCAGCCACTCCCCTGTCTTGTCCTCCTCGTCGATGACGCGTGCGTCCTGAAAATGGAAGGCAGCTTCTGCCAGCCATGCCTCCGTTTCGGCTGCCACGATAGTTGTCCCGCCGCAGGCCGCTGCACCTGCATTGCGGGGGCAGCGGTAGGACGGCTTCTTGGACTTTCCGTTGATGGACTTGACCATCCCAGTGCCGCATTTGTGGCAAACCAGGAGACCGGTGAGCAGGTGCTTGCGGGGGCCGCCCCTTTTCTTGCCCTGGGAGCGTCCAGGCGCCAGCTTGGCTCTCAGCATGGCTGATGTCTCCTCGGAGACGATGGCTTCCCACTGCCCTTTGGCGGAGATCTTTCCGTGGTGGGCTCGGAGCCCTGCAATACGGGGCGCCTTCAAAATGTTCTGTATCGTCGCTGCACGCCAGTTGGCTCCGCGGGCGGTAGGAATCCCGCGTGCCGTCAGGTCCCGGGCTATGTCGTTAAAGCCCTCGCCATGGAGCACTCGTGCGGCCATTTCTCTGATGATGGTGGCCTCATGTTCGATGATCTGCCCGTCGGCCGTAAACCCGTAGCATTTCTGGCCAAACCACGCCCCAGACTCTGCCAGTTCCAGGTGCTTCCGTAAAATACGAGTCTTCGTTTTCGCAACTTCGCCTGCAGCGAATGCTGTCACGACTCTGGCCATCGTTTTACCGTCAGGAGTACTCAGATCGATTGTTCCATTAGTGACTGAATGGATGTTGATGCCGGTCCGCGCCGCCAAATCAATCCAGTCCTCAAGCTCCCTCGAATTGCGGTGCAAACGGTCTGCTGCGTAAACCACGACGACGTCAACAGCCTGTGCCTCCATCAGGGCCTTGAGTCGCTCATATGCGGGGCGACGCTTCCCCCCCGAAGCAGATATGTCGTTGTCTTCGAACTCCTCCACGATGGTCCATCCGAACTTAGCCACGAGTGCGCGGCAGTCGGTGAGCTGCCGGGTGACACCCAGGCCCTCTAATGTCAGGTCCTTCGAAATACGCGTGTAGATGGCTGCGCGGGCGTTTTCGCGCTCTCGATGATTGTCCATGCTGGTCTTCTATGCACAAACAATCGTGGCGGCTGCTCGAGTGCGTGTTCGGGTCCTGGTACCGCCAAATACCAACCACGTGTGGCTGCGGACATGAGGTCTGCTCTGGCGGCAGCCAGCAAGTTTCCCTGTCAGGTTGTTCTCGCATCAGCCGTCTCAGCTGCTTACCCGGCATCGGTTACAGCGATTCCGCACTTGTTAGTTCACTACTGTGACCATCAGTTCAATTTGAGGAGGAACCTATGACCGACGACGCCCAAACTCACAAGCTCTGGTGCGCTGGCGCTCTGACCACAAGAGCGAATATGAGGACTCATGCTTTACTCAGGTTGTCCTATATGACAACGGCGACGAGGAAGAGACCAAGCCGGCCGAAGGATCACTTGCCGCCCAGTTCCAGGCATTGGGTGGTTCGAAGGACATCGCGTGGGTTCAATTTATCGCAAGCCAAGACGTGGAAGAAGACGAGCGACCTTTGACGGACCTTCAATTCGTCAAGGCCAGAGATTACGAAGCTCTGTGCAATCTTCATTTGGACATCGACGGATTGAGAGAGCTTCATTCGAACCTCGGTGATGTGCTGAAACGGATTTCCTAACTCACCTTGGCCCCGAAGATGCGATGCATTGAGTATCTCGAGACCTGTTGTCGCGCCCTGCAAGCCTCAACCGAGCAGCTGCCAGCACCGCAGCCTTCCATACCGTCGCACCCCCAAACCCCTCTTCCATTCGTGAGGACATCCCGGCCGTCGTCTGCAAACTGAAATGGCGCCCCCAGTCCAGCAGCGGCCTTTTGCGGGGAGCGAATCAGTGCTTGGGCTTAGCGCCCTTGTCCTTAACGATCACGAGGACGGCAAGGACCATGGTGGCCAACGCAAACAGCAACGTAATGGCCCAGCCGCCCGGCAGTCCGTTGCCCGAGACCATTGAACCAAGGCATGCAATCACGGCCAGTCCGCTGAAGGATATGACCAGCCAAGGGGTTGCCCCTCCGCGCTTCCGCTGCTTGATCATGATGATGACTCCCGTGACGAGGCAGCCTATGGACCCGACAATGATGAAGAAGTTCATCCATCCGTTGAACGGAGTGCTATCGCCGCCGTGCCTGACGAAAAGGAGCATGCCTGCAAACGGTATTCCGACGACGGAAAGGACCAGGGCCACCACGCCGGTGGAAATCCGCAGCGGGGAGGCTGGCCCTTTTGGCTGCCAGTTCGCCGGCGGATGATGCTGGCCGGCGAGGTACGGATATGCCTGCTGGACCGGCGCCTCGCGCAGTGGCCTTTGAGACGCCCATCCCGGACCCTGCCCGTATGGCGGCGTGGTCGGCACGGAAGATGCCGGCGTTTGCGAGTACGGCGACGGTGAGTAGGGAGACCTCATCGGGGTTGCCGGGCGCTTTTGCTTGGCGAGTTCCATGCCGAGGAGGATGCCGATGGGAATGGCCAGGGGCAAAGCGCACATGAACAGCGCCAGGTTGAACACTTCAAGCATCGCGCCGATCAATGCCAGCATGATAGCGCCCGCCGCTGTACTCAACAGGCTCACGGGGGCCCACTGCGTCTGTGCGCCCCGCTTGAGCAGTAGCAGGATTCCGGCGGTGAGGTTGCCCAAAGCCATCAGGAATAGCAGAAAGGCCATGAAGGCTAAGTGGCTGGCCTCGAGCATTACCAAGGCCGGGAGAATAAACAAAACGCCCAAGATGATTCCGATGATCCCTGCTGCGGTCCTGTGAGCCGACGCCTTCACCTTGTGCTCACCGGAAAAACCAGCTGGTGCGGACCGCTGACCTGGCTGAGGTCCGGAAGCATAATGTGATGCGGACGCCTGCTGGGGTTCCTGGTACGGCTGCTGGCCGATTGCAGTCGGGTCAGGCAGGTGGGACTGATGGCCTTGCGCCTGGTTAAAGCTGGCACCGGGAACCGGGTAGTTCTGCGGCTGCTGTGCCGGCGGCGCCGGCGGGATGTTCTCGGTCAAGGATCCCCCAAATAGTGTGATGACTAATCCGAAGCCAGAGTACATGTGCAGCGCCGCGTCATACCCTTACGCACAAGCATGTGCAGGGCGGTGGCGCGCAAAGCTGGAGCATGGCGAAGCCCCGCACCGGTACGGTAAGGGCTTCGATGGAGGCATATTTCAAGCAATACGAGGTCTCATGAAGTTCAAGAGGGGAGGTTGTCCGCAAGTGGTTCAGCTAGATGGCGGCGCGCATTCGCGTCCACTATATTCGGTTCCATAGCGACGTCTTCGGCCACCGGCAAGCGACGGGCGTCGTTTAGCGCCAGGACGTGCGAACGGCCCAGCTTGGGTGAGCTGCCCCGGGGCTCTGCCGCCCATATATGTGGTCCAGTCGTCTACGGCCCAGAGAGCGACATTTAACTGGCTCGGACCTGACTACGCCCTGAGCCTGAACCAGTGGCTATTTGCCGTAGACAAGGCAAGCTCCGGTGAGTCCGCCCGTTACCCCCTTTCCCCCCTCATAGCGGCCGCTCAACGTAGTGCAGCGGAGGGTGACTACAGGCGTGCGGTCTTTGACGCCGCCAGCGCGGCGGAGACCGCACTCAAGGAGGCGTTGGAGAGGGCACTTAAGCCCGAGAGCATCTCCTCAGATTCTTACGGGTGGGCTATGAAAGGGAAGGCGTTCGGCCCCCTCGTTGACCTCTGTCAGAGGATAGGCCTCCCATTGCCGGACGACACTACGGGAGGGCTGATCCGGACGCGCAACAGGGTGACGCACCACAGCGATACTCCTGACGATGCAGAGCCGGTCGATGCCGTAGCCGTGGCCGTGGCCGGCGAGATTGTTAGAAGCAATTACCAAATCGACCCGCTACTGCGTGCTGCTATGGACCAGGGCGCGCAAAACGGCCGACAGGTAGCCATTCCTACCTAAAGGACAGGAACTGAACTGCCCAATTCTGCCCCCCCCCGCACTGCCAGTGCGGGGGCAGCAGATAGAACACTCAACTACTACGGTTCCGATTGCATTAGCTCGGGTTCTATGCGATCCAGCAACAGACGGGCGGAGTTCTCAGCGTGGCCCCCCATTATGGCCAACGCCTGTCGGCCGAAGCCGTCCCAATCGATCCCCATTCGCACAGTTTTTTCGTCGATTCGGCGACCCTCTCGTTCCATGCCCTCGAGCGCAGGAACCTGTTGGATCAGGATGACCAACTCAATGAAGTGGTGCTGCATCTGCCGAATCGCCAACTCCAGCATGCCGAAATCCACCGATTTGCCGGGTCCCCAGGGATCAACCGAGATGTCCATCGACGAATGCGCTGCCCACTTGTTCCGCATGTGACGAACGTACTTGAGCTCCGGAGTCTTGTTCTGGATACCGACGTCTTGAATTTCGTTCACGAGGTCGATAGCGGCATCGCGCTCTGGAGACGGAGGACTGTCTTTGAGTTGCGTGCGAACCACATCCAAGGCTCTGTACAGCGAATTAGAACCGGCGCCGGTCTGATCGAACAGCGATGCCGTGTCTACAACCGCTTTTTGAAGCACACTGACAACCAGATGATCTAAGCCGGCACCGACCGGGTTGTGTCCAACTCGGTCGCTGGCGTCTCTGAGGCGGGGCGCCGCTACCTTGGCAAACGAAACGGAATATGCGGCGTGGCCCAACTGCGCAATGGCATTTTCGATGCGTACTCCAGGGGGCAGAGCGTCGAGCTTAGCTTTGAGCTGCTCATCGTCTAAAGGTTCGACTCCGCCTGGAGTCGTAAGCGTTGTCGCGGCCTCGGGTGCCTCATGAGTCTCGGTCACGTCGTGGGTGGCGGGTCCGTCAGACATTTCGCCAGCCCTTCAACTTGTTGAGGATGCTTCGGGCGTCTTTGATCTCTTGGGTGTGATGGCCAGTCTGACCGTCGTCATCGTGGTACTCGTATTCTTCGCGGATACCGATGTCGTCAGTGAAGGTTTCGGTGCGACTCTCCCGGCGAGTGTACTTGCCGTCCGAACTCCACCCGTCGTAAGTTCTGCTTCTGGTGTCGGTCTTCCCCTTGTACGTGGAGTCGTAGTTGTCGATAAAGTCGCTCAAGACATTCGCTTCCTCGTCCGTGAGACGAGTTTTGGATATATCCAGGTGCTCTCCTATGGAGTCACGAAGCCTTTTCTTCTCGTTTCGATCCATGTTCCTGCCCCATCCCCACTGACGCCACTACGCCTGAAAGTTATCGAATCCATCTGTCAAGACACGGCAGCGGTCCCGCCAATGCCGATCGCAGAATCTACCACGCGCTTTCTCCTTCGAGCAGCGGCGCCGCGCCGTCGGGAGATCCCACCCAACAACAGTGCACGCTTTATCGGACATGCGCCATCGTGAGCGCAATTTGCATGTGCCAGTTGCAGGATAACCACGAAAGAACCCATTCATCACGCATGTCCTCAAGCGGCGGGGCGACGACCTTCTAAGACGCATCCCCAGTAGAGAATAGGAGCATGGGTCTATACGGACGAGACGAAGATCGCCGCCGAGTGCACAGTGCCGAGAAGGGCTTCATTGTTGTTGTCGGCGACTCCGGCGTCGGCAAGTCAAGCCTGCTCGGCGAAGTCGCTCGTGATAGTCGCGTTGGATGGATAACCGCTCCCGTAACCAATCTGCGCTCGGCTCCCGGACAACTGCACAATTCCCTCATCGATCAACTGGCTGCAATTCTGGACGTTTACTTAGCCGATCGCTCTGCCGTGGACGCGACCCTTGAGTCGCTGGGTGGCGCAGCTAGACGGCTCGGCGCTGTCGGAGGGAAGGAACTAGCTCGCGTTGTCGGAACGGAGATCCTCAACCTACTGAAGTCAAGATTGGGTCCGGAATTTGGGGAATCCATCGGCAACATGATCAAGGACATTCTTCAGACCGGCGATGAGTCCCTGCGTCAGCGCCTTGCCAGTTCATCTGAGTTGGGCACGGTGGAAATTGTTCTCAAGTTCGCCGAGGAAATCGTGAAACTTACTGACTGCAACTTGCGTATCGTTCTTGACCGCGCGGAGAGGCTGTCGCCGGGTGACAAAGCGATTCTGCTCGACATGGCTGAGATGCTTCCAGAGCGCGTGCAAGTTATTGTCGGCTTGAGTACTGCGGCGGCTGAGAACCAGACATTTCCAGCGCAGCTAGCTGGCAATGGCGCAGAGATAGTTGAAGTCCTCCCACTTAGCCTCGAAAGCATTCGTGCATGGTTACTTGATGCCAACGTCGATGCCCCGTCATCGGAGGTATTCCTTCGAGTGACAAGCGGATATCCACTTTTCATGGTGGAAGCCATAAGCGGGGCACAAGCTGGTCTCCGGATCGAAAATATTCAAACGGCTGTCGCGTTTCAAGAGTTGATGAGGACCTCTTGGAATCAACTGAGCGTCCACGCGAAAACTGCTGCTCGGAAGCTAGCGGCTTTCAACGAATGCCCGCCGGATGATTTCATAGTGCAAATGCTCCAAGTTGACCAAAATGCGTGGTCGGCGGTCCGGGATGAGCTTCTTAACCGCCGAATCTTTATCTTCGATAACGAAAATGTGGCTTGGTTCCACGACCGGCGACGGGACCTGTTGTGGCGAACCATTATGAATAGTTCGGACCGGGATGAGGCCGCATCGACAGCCACGGCTTCCCTTGATTCGCGGCTAGAAACGCTGAACTACATACCCCTCTGGGCAGCCGCCTGCCTACCCGAGTTATCCCAAGCTGATCCCGTCCGCTCGAAGTACGTGCAGATTGCCAAGCTAAACGCGGCGTCTAGAGACAGCATGGCTGTGCTATTTGCATTGCTCGAACTGATGGAGCCTAACCGCGACAATAGCGGCAAATTTGTGCAAACGCCTTTGCTGCTTAGTTACGCTGCGGACGTCATAGGAGTGCGGGGCGACAGCGTCGATGCGCTGCAAGAACTCGAAGAGGCGGGCTTTGCCTTCACCAAAAGCAACGAATCCATCTCTATAACGACAGCTTTGATCCCCGACAAGCTCACCTATGCCGCAATTCTCGGAAGGATGACCAGCGAATTCGGTCGATGGACTATTCCTAGCATAGCGAGCAACCTCTTCCAGCAGCATTTTCAACCGCTCGTGTCACCGTTTGTCGCAGCGACCTATGGTATCGGTTCGCTTTCTCTCACGGAACTAGCAAAAGCCGCTCATCAAGCAGTGGAGGAAACGCGTGGGGATTCTCCTGTCCATGCCGAAGCCGCGCTAGCAGTATCTGCCCGCCTTGGTAGCCGTCCCTTTTTCGCTGGAATCGCCTTCCAGACTGCCAGTGACCGTGATGACGCAGTGGAGCGGCTTACGACGTCTGAGGTTCGGATAATGGAGGAACCACTTACAATCTCCTCTCTGCATCGGCTGCCGACACCTAGGGTCCGCTCGCACCGGATAGAGAATGTCTTCCACCTTTTAGGCTTGCTCGATTCCGAGGAACAGGCTCCGCTGGTTGGCGCGCATTTCCATCTGGCTTCAGCGCAGCGTCGCGTGGACGCTCTGGAAGCCGTCAGGAAGATACTCACAGAGACGGAACTGGCAGCCTCCGACCTTCTCGAAGCCCGATCGGTACTTGTGGAATTAAGCCACGCCCCTTCGTCGATAATGGAGGTTCGACTATCGGGCAATGTAGCCCGCGCTGACCTAATTGATGTGCCGGAATATACCTTCAACCCGTTTGAAGATCCATTATTCGGGTTTAAACTCGCACGAGACGGAATCGTCCTTCCGGGCGAAAGCATTCGTGGTTGGTCGCTGAACTCCTACTCAGAAAAATCTAGCAGGACGCACAAGCCGTTCACTGAGGTCGTGGAAGAAGTCACCAAAGCTCTGGAAGAGTTCAATAAGTTCCAAAAAGTGCAGCGAATACCCTTGGACGAATCCTATCTGGAGTCCGAGATAACAGCGCACCAGCACCAGTGCTTAGCAGACGCACGGACCATGCTGGCTGCTGGTATTGGCGAGGAAGAAACGCTACTGGATGCAGCAGCCGTTGCGCACCACGTTGTAATTTACCCGTCTCGTGAACTGTGGGGAGATAGCCACGGCGCCACTTGCCTTCGGGTTAGAAGCGCCACGCCTGCGGTGACGGTAACCATAACCGACGAACCCCTGACCCGAGAAGACACTCTCGACTTCTTTGGAATCAGCGCCGAGAATGAGTCGGACAGAGCAATTTTGAACAGGTCCCAATATGCATTTGCTTCTGATTTAATCGCCGAACTCTTGGGGTACGGCAGCCATGACATACGGCTCGTGCATCCATCCGATGCCGAGGGGAATAACTAGCCGAGCGCCCTAGCTCAAGTCTTCGAGTCCTTCATGGCTTCTGTGCCGCGAATACCGGATTGAGGACTTATTGTGGACAAGCATTTTTTCGAAGACCCGTTACTCGTATTGGCTTTTTGACCGCCTGTATCCCAGTACCCCTCATGGCGGGAACACGGGTAAACTCCAGCACGTGCGGGCTGCGTCCCGTCTCTGTCAGAGCGAAGACACGGTCCAGCATGGATGCTCTGCGGCAACAGCGGCAAAAAATGACAGATCGGCACCGCTGTTCCCTCGCATGAGCGAGAGGCAGGAGATCGACGCCGTCGGAGCTTCGATTGCGGTACCACTAGGGCCGAGGCAACCCGACACGAAAAGATGCAACATTCGCCGCATCTTCCAAGTCCGGACAAGCCAGGCAACTCCTGAGACCTGCGCCTGTACACCTCAGCCGGGAAGCCATCGGGGTCATCCAAGCCACTTGCGAGCATCACAGAGGAAAGTTCCATCAAGGACTGAGGTCCTCACCGGTCTGCGTCGGAACCTTTCCAACAGCGAAATCTTTCTTGGACCTTCGTGAGCCGCAGGCTCTTCGCGACCGACCTGACGGTGGTCAAGACCAAGCTACAAACCCAGCGGCTAAAGCCGCAAGCAAGGTCAACAAGGAAACGATGAGCACCGAAAGCGCTCCGTGGACCACCCGCGAGATCTTCATTTCGGTCGTCACCATGGGCACTAGTTACGTGTACCAATTGCAAGATACCCCGGAAGCCAAAAGTCACCCTCCATTCGACGGAAAAGTCATAACCAAGGAATCCCTCAATGGACTTGGAGAAATGGCAATGGCTTTTACAGATGCAGAAATATTGGATTACCTCACGAAGTCTCGTGAGAAGCAGGGTCTGCCGCCAACGCTGACCGAAGAAGAGAGTGGTTGGATTACCGCCGGTTATTCGTCTGGTGCGTTTGAGCTTGTGGAAGATATCGATCAACAAACCGATCCGGTGGCGGCTTAGCGAGACACTGCCAATTATGACAACACTGTTTATTACACTCGGCACGAAACTTTTTGACGCCGGTCTATGGTCATCATCTATTTCAACCCAAAGAAAGAAACGGGCGTCCGCCTACCAATTGTTGATCCAACCAAAATGATTCATATGGCTCACTGAATGATCCCATTCTGCATACTGTTCCAGACCGCTTCTGGATCGTTCAGGCAGTTGCCAAATGATGAGGATCGGTTAGAACAATCGGGGCGCTTCGCTTCGTACTTGTGGGCGATCTTCTCGGCCCGCAGCAACACAACGTAGGTGATAAGAGTGGACTCCAAACTTCGTCTTTGAATTCTTCCGCTAACCTCGAAGCACCAATCCCTTGAAAGGTTCCAGTAATGAAGGTTCCCTCTCCTCTTTCCGTCATAACAGTGAATTTCCGCAACAAGGTTCGTCTTGCCGTGAATGAGCTGGCTCATCAAGAGCTTGAACTAAATGCAGCGATTATCGATATCACCTCTTCGATTCGTGAAGTACGCAAGCAGGCATTCGCTAAATTGAATGCTGCTCGCAAAGGTGATCGTTCCGGTAAGCAGTCAACCGTATTCACTACTGCCAGCAAGAACAGGTTCGAGACGGCGGTCTTCTCACTGGATACTTCCCACTGGACTATGGGCAACCCGCCACGCATGGCTGTCCTGAAGACCCCCGGCTCCGGTAAGAGCAAGGACATGGTTCCTGAGAACTGGGGCAACCGGGGCTTCTGGATTGACACGGCACCTTCGTACAAAGCGTTTATGGCGTCCTTTGATAAGTTGCAGACCCGGTACAGGATTGCCTTCGGAGAGGAGTTGGACGCACCCTATGGTCTCCAGTTTCAGGACTGGGGCAACCCCCACATCCACTTATGGCTCTGCGTCCCAATGAACGCTGATGGTACGGAACGTTTGGCTGCTTCTCCGACTGGCAAGGGTGCCCGGAATGCGAAGTACAACGGGCTGCGTCTATGGGAGTGGCTTGAGCTGAACTGGTCGGAAATCCTTGGCATCCGTTCGGACATTACGAGTCCGGCTGAACACGGTGTTGCAACGTGGCTTGCTCGCGCTGACGAGGTTGATCCTGCTGACAGCATGGATGACTACCTCGGTCGGGCCGTCGGCTACATTCGGTTGGACAACGACCTTACGCAGTCTCACAAGCGTAAGCAGCAGATTGTTCCGGGTGCATGGAGGAACCCTGAGAAGCCGCAGCAAGTGAACTTCTGGGGCATTGCTGGTTTCACTGGCAAGCGCCGCGCTGCTGATGCTGCGCAGCGGTTCGAGATTCACACGAAAGCTGCTCTGGACGCTGTGATCCACTACCTCGCCAAGGTCTCCGGGCAGCAGGTCACCTCCAAGGAGATAAATGGTGTCGAGATTGATACCTCCTTCTGGAACACCACCCGTAACCGCATCCGTGGGGGCATGTTGGACGGCTCCCGCAGCGAGGAAGAGGTTCTGGAACTGCGCCGCATCATCAACTACTTCAACAAGGTTGCTGACCCAGTTGTGGAACTGTTCGTCGAAACTGCCGCTCCGGAGGTCGCTTCTATTCCAGATGAGACTGACGCAGTTCGCCCCTTGAGCGAACTGCTGGACCTCGTTGGAATCACTGCTCAGGTGGAGACTGTCAGTGTCCCAGAGAAGGACTCTCTTGCAGTGAGTGGCCTCTCATCCGCTGAACAGCGAAAGGCGGCTCGTACGGCGCAGCGGGCGCGGTGGAAAGCGACTCTCGTGGACTCCGACGATCACTACTAATCACTGCACTAGCAAACAAATCCTTCAAACTAAGTTGGGAAGGGTAACGACACGAGCACAACGTACTCAGTGGCATTACTCGGAGATTGCGCGTATGGCAGCCGATAAAGCTGTCCATGACTCTCAGGTAATGCCGTAAATGACACTCAGGCAGATGAACTACTGGCGGAGGCGCTGGGCGACGCTGAATGGCTGCTGGAGATCAATGATGAGGACAGCGTTTGCTAAGCCCAGCACGGAGCGCATTATGGTCATCGAGTCCCTTGAGGTTCGACCGTTGATGAATGGCGCGCTCTGGTACGTTCGCTTCATGACAGAGATTTTGTGGGGTAGGTCCGTCGGTCAGACGTTCCACCGAACTCGTGCCGAGATTCTTGAGCTAGGGGTGCGGCTCGAACTGTTAATCGGTGGCGCCATTGCTGCTGGCTACGGTCAGAGCGCCTCGACGGCGCAGGAGCTACAGCACGAGATGCTTGGCAGGCTGTCCATTGAGCAACGGATTAGTTTGCTGAAACGCATACTGGACCGCAAAGAGCTAACAGATAATTACCCCTTTGTCGTTCCTGTACTGAGCCGCCTGTTCGAGTTGAGGAATGCCGTAGCGCACTCGCTCTCTGACGGTTACGACTCAAGGACGCGGGATATCCGCTTGATCAGTTTCCGTAAGGGTGTTGAGAAGACGACGACCTACAACGCCTTGTACTTGCACTGGCTGATAATGGAACAGTGTCCGGCGGTGGAGCGTGAGTTAGCCGAACTGTACTTCTCAATCGCACCGCCAGACGCTTCGTGGCACGAGAACTGACCCAATCTGTTCTTTCTCAATATCCCGCTAACCTAACCGGCATAACCACTGATGGCTTGGTACCCGGCAGTGGGATAGGGATCACCCGAACTCTCGCCAGTGGAACCGAAAGGGCTGGATTTGACGGCTATGCATGCTCTGAAGGCCCTTATGGCTGCTACGGGAAGCTCCGAGAAGCTGCGGGAAGGGCGCGCAATGCGAAATGGCGGCTGTACGGGTCACGTGGGGGGTAAATGCTTCGCCTCCCCCCTGCTCTACATTCGATACCCCCTAGGGGTATTCCATATTGCTGTTGATTCTCAGTTATCACCCTTATGAAGTTGCGAAAAGCACCGGCCCAGAAATCATCTGCTGCCGGGCCTTTTCACTTAACACTGATTGACCGAACGGGCGGGCTGCTGCGCGCGGCAACGGGGCGGAGCCGTGGCTTTAGAGTACGCCGTTGAGCAGAATCTTGGGTATTCCCGCAGTTCGTTCACGCTCCAGCAATCTATAGCGATCAACTAACGCGTCATGGTGGCGCTTACATTCTTCTTCGCTGTTAGTGCCGTACTCCAGCCACCCCGTCACCTTATCGCCGCGAACGTGGGTAAGGAATAAAGGGTCCGTTTCGTCGTGGGCCAGTGGTTGCAGCCGAGATTTGATCGTCACCACTCCGTCGTCGTACGGCACGATGTCGTAGCCGACCTCCACCTTGCCCGAGCGCACTAATTCCTTCGACTCTTCGACAGACGATTCGTTGCCTTGTAAGTCACGAATCATCATAGCGTTCCTTCTCTAAGCGCCGGGTGAATGTGGTCGTTGATGGCAACTAACCACCTTCGGATTTCCATTACGACTTGTTGATGTCCAATGCTCGCTGAAGTGTTACTCGTGTAAGCAACGTAGGTAGTCTGCGGATCGATTCCCTCCACGCCAATTACAAATGTTTTGAGCACGGCGTGCAGTCCAACGAGTTCGTGATCTTCGACCTTCTCCATTGTGATGACAGTGACGCGCTCATTGATGAGCGTTTTTTCGAGAACGCGTTCTGCTGCCATGCGTCTCACCTTAGCGAAGTGACAACCATATTAACAGCCCCATTACAGCAGTAATTTGGGTTCGCTGCGTTCTGCTGGTGCAAACAATTCTGTGTTGCACGCAAACAGGCTGATGTTGATGTCCGTGATTACCACGTTCGTACTGAAAGCATTGCTGTGGATGTAAACCGCAAGCGCAATTTTCTTGCCCGAGAGCCTCGTAAAATCAACCCCGCTATCTTATGTGTGTCGCCTCACATGCTTGCCTTCATACCGGAGACCAGTCGAGAACGAGCAAACGAATTCACACGCGGCTGCTCAGACATTGAAGAAGTTAGGGCGAATTGCATGTGCAGTGAAACATCACTCTTGATTACCAGCATTATTGCTGGACTCGTATTGTCCCTCGGCGTGTTGATCAGGTTCTGGGTGCGTGAGCCGGTCCTCGTTCTGGAACACTGCTGCGTGTCCTCCGAACGTACTGAGTACGGTCTCCCTGTGGACAGTGACTACACGCCGCAGGAGTTGACTGCTCTTCATGCACTGGGAGCAGCCCTGCGGCACAGAAAAGTCACTGCTGCGGAGACAGTGGAAGACATCGCGGCTAACTTGCAGGAAGCGATGAGTAATCCGGAGGTGATGGAACCTTACTGGAAGAAGTACGCTCTCAACGTCAAGGTTCGCCGCGACATTCTCGACTTCATCCTGAACGCTGATGGTCCTGTACGCCGCATCGACATTCCGCTTGTGATGTCCAGCAGCGTATTTGGCCGTCACATGGGTCGCCTCATCGACGGTCGTCTGGTGCTCACTGATGGCGCGGGCAAGGGCAAGACGTACTTCATCAACCCGCAGCATGCCGCTCGCATCAGCGAACTGTTGGAGGAAGCAGCAGAGGCCGTGGCGTGATGAGCGCGAGCAATGTTTGCGTCGTGGGTCCGGAGGTGAATAGAGATGCGGTGACGCACTTGGACGCATCCAATGACTAGCAAATGTCTCCATGCAATACGTCCGACTACATATCATCCATGAGTAAAACCGCCCAGCAGGCCCTATAGGGGTCACAGAGCGGCTCTCGCACATTCAAGTTATTACAAGCGCTTAGAACGCCATTTCTGGAAAGCGAAAAAAGCACCAACAAAGACACCACCAAGGCCAGCAAGAAAGACGATGGGCAATGCATTGAATCCCTCTACGCTGTTGACCGAGCTTGCTTCGATCACATTGTTTGCACTCGGTGATGGCGACGGCGAAGGACTCACACTGGAGCTACTAGTCGGAGCCCTACTGATTGCTTCCTCGCTGATGGCCTGAGCATCCGCTGCTGGTTCCACTTCAACCGGGGTCAACGTCAGTGATGACTCACCCTCAACGGCCACGGGGTTATTGATCACTGGGGCAGGAGCCTGAAGAAGAGCGACCACTTCTGGAGCATAAGCCGCCGGAGCAGGAACTACCGGCGCTGGACCCGGAGCTTGGTAAACGGGTGCAGCAGGCACAGGAGCCAAGTAGACCGGGGCTGGGGCCTGATACACAGGCGCAGGAGCTACTGGGATTGGTTGAGGCATCGTACCCCCCGTCAGAGGGCAGTCCCCCATGTTGACCGTGCAAAACGGATTGGACGAAACGGGCGGCGCTGATGGAGCTGGCGGAGCAACAAAGCTGGTCTGACCATCGCCCCCTGACGAACCAACCCCCGGCGCTTCTGCCGCATAAGCCGTTCCGGCTATCGCCATCAGAATGAGCATCCCACTCAGTATCAGCGTGCCTCGCAGTGCAGAATCTTTCATTTGCTGTCCCCTATTAATCAAACTGCTCAATTGTGGACAGCTTAACCAACAATGTTGTCAATTAATAGTGATAGATGAACCGAACGGATTTGAGCCATGACAAGCCCACGCCAACTCCTCGATTCAGACGCGGGGACTATGGAGGATGGAGGAGGCTGCCTCTCCCCCGACGGGTTGGTACAACTTGTGGACCTGAATACACTGCGGACGCTCAAACTCCGCGCACCCTCTCAAGATGGGTACAGCTTTTCAGCGGCCTCGCAGAATCGCTTCGACAAGGTGGCTTCCTTGTTCTCCCACCAGCGGGAAAGCTTAGAATAATGGCCACTTGCGGCGGCGGGCTTACATCCACCCACCCTTTGGGCTGGTGAAAATCCCCGTTTCGGCTGGCTCTCTTCCCTGTTCCCTGATGGGCCCCGCTACACCTAGGAGGACTCTGGACGTCGTGCCGATCTTTGAAACAGCTACCTCGCCACATAGACTCAGCGGGACGCTGGAGAAAATGATTGGGGCACATTGGACTATTGGCGAGCAGTGTTCAAGACCACGGCAGCATTGGGTCGAGCCACAGGTCGGGCGTCACAAGCGGCGACCGAGGCGCTCGATAACCATTTATCGAACCGTGCGGCGTACCGAGGATTTTTGGCTCCGGGCGATCGCTCCCCCGAACCCGGCTCAGCCACAGGTTTTCATGACTACCGAGGGCTTCTCAACGTCCGTCGAATTCCCAAGGAGTACGAGACTGCTCCTTTCCGGCTCGGCAGGTTCATGGATGTTCGACGAGGTTCTCTAGGGAGTTTCGGTTTTCCGAGCAGCGTGATCGACGGCCACGTACTCCTTGCAGGAAAACAGGGGTCGGGCAAAACCAGCAGCATCATTGCTCCGTGGATTGCCGCCGGAGTTGCAGCGGGTTACTCGGTCATCACAGTGGATGTAAAAGGCGACTTGATGGATCAAGTTCGTGCCAACGGATTGCCAACCGGGGCAAGAATATCCGAAATTGATTACCGAAAACCCGAGACATCGGCTCGCTGGAATTGGCTCGCCGAGCTGGACTCTGACCGGGCAATCGACAATGCTTGTGCCTCCATAATAGGCAGAACCGCCCCGCCCGGAACGGACAAACACTTTTTCGATCAGGACAATCGCTGCCTGCGAGGCCTTTTGGAATCCCTGAGGGAATCGCGGCTGAAAACGCCGACTTCCACTTCTACGCTGATGAGAACGCTTGCTGATCAGGAAAGCGTTCGACGCATTGTTGCCAGAGACCCTCGGTCCCCAGCAGCCACTCGACTCAGGGACTTAGCAGATTTGTATCCGGAGGACTACAGCAAAAGAGTCAGCGGCGTTCTTGCCAAACTCGATGCCATATCCTCACCCAGCATTGAGGCGGTTTCGCGCCGCCCCACCTTCAAGACCTCCGACGTACTGAGCAGCCCTCAAGTCGTCTCCGTCGTTGCGCCAATGCACGATGGACCGATGTCCGTCACATTTTCAAGCCTTTTCATCAAACAGGTGCTCCACAAGGCATTCGATCGATTTAGTATAGAGAGCTGTCCTGTCTTGTTAGTCCTCGATGAAGCCGCTCGGCTCTCCGACCGGATCGACTATGACGAGCTGCTAAGCGTGGCACGTGGAGCATCGGTCGCAGTGGTGCTGGCTGTTCAGGACCTCGCGCATTTCAAAAACGACAATGAACGCTCGTCGATTGTTTCAAACGCTGGGACGCTCATTGTCATGGAGAATTCGTCACCATTGACGGCGCGTCATATGTCCGACCGACTTGGCCATCATTCCGTCCCGTCGGTAACACGAACCCGTTCGGCGGGAAGAAGTCCTGCGACTTCCTCCGCCACTTATGCTTCCGTCCCCGTATTGGGGCAAAGAGAAATAATGTCTCCCCCGATCGATGGTCGAATCGCAGTGATTCACTCATGGGCCGTCAGCGATCAGCCTTTCCTCGTCGATCTACAGCGCTGATACTTGTCTTACCGCTGCCTAGTTTCGCGGGACCGGCGCCGACTCTCAGCGGTCAGGTCACGATCCAAGGATTTACGGCGTTCGCGCGCCTCCCGCTCTTGCGTGGAGCGATACTGCTGCGCCATGGAATCGTTTACATAGTCCCGCAAGGGGCTCTTGGCAACCGATGCCGGTTCCGCAGGTCGGACTTCTGAAGCCTCAGGCCGGGAGCGTCCTGAGTGCGCCGGGGTTGAAGCTGCTGACGAATCGTGTGTACCGTCCATTTTTGTTTCCGTTCCTAGTCATTCTGCTCATGCCAGACACCAAGCCAGCGTGTGCCCAATGCTATCCATGTGCCCCAACTTCGACTAGTGCCAAAAGTGTTCCCGGAAGTATCGGTATTCATATTCTTTGCGCGCATACGATGAGTCCGAGATCGGGGAGTTCGTATCTGAGATTTTCCGCCGAACAAATGACATTTGTATCTTCCATGGGAGGACTCACGCTCAAGAGCCTCAAGCTGACGGGATACTCCGCATCGAGCGGGCTTCCACAATTATTGACGAGGCCAAACTGCGCACGAACGCCGTCGTTTGCTTCTTTGGCCTGTACACACTGTCCAGCTCGAAGAACTACCTCAAAGCAGTAAAAAGCATCTTTATGGAAGGCGTACAGACGTCCAAAAGTGGAACACGCCTCATCTGTTGGTTTTACCTCACTTACGTTCAAGACTCTCGTCAAGCTTTCGCCACCATCGCACGGCACAGGCTCGGCCTCAAATCCGGACCGAATAAGGTGAATGGGATTTGTATTCAGGCATTCACCGACAGATGCGCCAGCAATCGAGTAAGTGGGCTCCGAGGCTGAAGAGGAGGCACTAGGTCCGATGCTCAGTGACACAGAGGCAGGGGCAGAGCTGCCGTCGCCGGCGTCAGGACCGCTAGTGGAGGTACTAAATGCAAGCGCGAATCCTCCTAGGGTTACGGCTAGAGCCCCTACCGCGAACGGCCAAATGCGGTAACGCGTTGCCTTGACGCCAGTCCCCTCACCGTCAGTTGCGACACGGGTAAGAGTAATCGCCGATCGAGGCAAAGTCGTCTCACACCAAGCGCAATGTGATGCCTCGGGCAGGTTTGGGTTATCGCAGACCTCACAAACTCGCGACGTCAAACTACGATTCTTTGCTGGTCTTGCGCGTCAGCGAGCCGCGCAAACGGCTCGGCGCGGTGGCGTCGCTCAGGGCCTTTGACCCTGTCTCTACCCGTATCGACTTAGGCTCAGTACTGCGGGGAACTGTCGCGAGGCGCCCCTTAAGCCGAGATGAACGAGCTGATGCTCCTATACTGACGCCAGTCAAATCTGACCGCCGAATCGCCTGTAGTTCTTCCGCTACTTTGCCAATACTGGGGCGATCGGAGAAATCCGGCGCAAGCATCGATGATATGAGCTTATGGGCATCGGGCCAGCCGTGTTCCAGACCGGTAGATAGCTCACTTCCCGCCATGAGTAAGTCGGCAGGCGCTGCTCCGGAGGGCGCTGCTGGGCCGCCTACAAATTGGGGCTTTTGCCCCGTGAGATACTGGCAGAAGATCAGACCCAGAGCGAAAATGTCCGCCGCGCAAGTCACATCCTCGCCCGGCCCTTCTTCTCGCAGGTACTTATTCGCTTCAGGGGCAGCGTAAGCCAGATCGACAACGAGTTCCTCGCTGGGGGCTGGTTCGCCCGCTTTGAAGCAGTCGTCAAAGTCGATTAGCTTAGCTGTGTGGTAGCCCTTTTCAGTAACTTTGAGAAGGACGTTTGCTGGCTTAATGTCACCGTGAACGATGCCGAGACGGTGCAATATCCCAACGCTGTGCGCGACCGTCGATGCGAGCACGACCCGCTGAATAGGTGGGAGCCTACTGACTTCGTTCATCGACGATGAACTTACATCCACCTTCGCAGTTACTTTGTAGTACTTAGCCTTTTCGCGGAAGAATTCCTTGGTAACTATTAGATTCCCGCCTTCCGAGGAAATCTCACCAAGCAGTTGCTGCAACTCCCTGTGACGCGTTTCAAACACAGCACACTGTGCCCGTTTCCTCGACTTAGTCGCTTCTGACCCCGGTCCATCGGGAAGCGGGAAGGTGGGTCGAAGGAACTCCTTAAGAAAGTAAGACGTCCCACCTTTCTCAGCGAAGGCCCATCTGCACTGACCGCCCCCGGCTGTAGTGAAATCTGAGGTCAGAGTGTATCCGTTTATGGTCGTCACTTTGAGCGCAGCCTTGGCAACTCAGGTTGATAGGTCTCCTTGTACCGTTGCCACAGGGTCTTCATCGAAGATAGCTGCTCTTCCTCCGCACGTTTAAGTTCTTCAAGCTGGACTCGTGTGAGGCGAACTGTCGATTCGATAGTGTTCAACTTGCTCATGAAGTTGTCGTAAAGGCGCAAGCGCCCCTCCTGCATTGCCGCCTTGAACTCATCGATTGAGGACAGACCAACAACAACAAAGGCCATACTGGCGTCATCCCCGGTCGCCTTACAGATTTTTTCGATTAAGATGTCGCGCCACGCATTAAAGTCCTGTGCCTCGTAGACCGATTCGACCAACAACTCCTCGAACTCCATCGGAGTATTGAAGTAACCGAAGCAACCGTCCGTAGCAGCGATCGCAATGAACGGCTCCTCTAGCCTGAGGAGCGCTTCCTCGATGAAGAATTCTTCATCAGCTTCCAGACAGTTGCTCATGGGCGCATCACTGGAAAGGTTTTCGTAGGGGTCAGGGCCCCCCTTGAGATGATCCACCGTTAGCTGCAATAGTCCGTGGCTCGGGGTCAGGGCGAAGACACGTGAGTCCCCGGCCCAAAAGGCACGTAATTCGTACGTCCCCGCCTGATGATCACAGATTTGCAGGATGGCAGCAGTGGTCGGAAGTTTTCTAATTAGCCTGCTCCGAATTCGCGATTCAACCGGGGCCAACTCCCGTTGTTTTGAGTCAAGCCCCGCCTTCAGGAAATCGTGTAAGTCCTGCGCAGCTTCTTTGGCAGCCATCTCCGCAGAACTCCGAATCCAGTCCGCAGTAAGACCGACTGCATGTCTTGATGCCACGTGAGCCGCGCTACGAAGCCCCTCAGGGGTTTCGATCATTTGGGCTCCCGCGCCACCCATGCCGTCGAAGACGCCAATCCACACACTCTCGTCATTGACGAGTGTGAGCGGATCAGCGTCCTCGCCGCGACCTTCGCGCTTCTCATAGTTGAATGACGCCATACAGATCGCCCATGGAACAGATGGACTAACGGTATTCTCAGACACTATTTGCAATTGAGTCGAGAATCTCAGAGTATTCGTGGTCTTGAAGCCCCGCCCCAGCCTTAGAGGGGAAATGGACTGTCTGTTCCCAATTGGCGGCGATGTCGGTCCAGCCCGCTGCGTCAGGGGTGAACATTATGAGGCGTTTGTTGCTACCCGACATGTAGGACTGGCCCTCCCACATATCCGTCAGATCATCGAAGCTTTGCGGCATAGTACTGGGGTAGTTTGATGGGCGCGCCGATGCTGCCTTCTCCAACGGATGAGCGCTTGCATCCGTCCAAACCACTATGACCTGTCTGTGTTTGGTATCCTTGGCCCACTTAGATTGCATTGCGATGGCCAAGGCTTCCAGACCACTTTCGGGCTCGTCTCCGCCGCCGTCTGCTCGAAGGCCCTTAACGAAGGAGTTGTAGGCTGAATCGTCTTCGGGCAAGGAGAAAAATTCGGACTCCTCCATTGACTCGTCACCATCAAAATAGTAGTCACGAAACCCGATTACTTTGACTCGCAGGGCGTTTATTGACTTGTCTTTTTCCTCCAGCGTCCGGCGCACGTCAGCACCGAACGTGAGTGCATGCTCTTTAACTTTCTCGATGATATGACCCATGCTGCCGGTTTGATCAATGCACAGCACAAGATCAACGGAGTAAGAAATGCCCTGCATAATGCCCCCAGTTGTCGGCGCGAGAGGTCGGTACCCTCATCGTTTGGACTGAGCATACAACAGCAGGGTAGGTCTTGAGCATGGATACTAAATGTTGCGCGGAAACAATTTTTTAGCCCTTTCGCAATCGAAAGGCCCACCTACAGTCACTTGCTCAAACCAAACGGTATCGTCCAACCGTATCCGGAGGTCCACTGGCTCCAGCTCGCTCGATCAAGCGAACAACTCACTCTGTCTTGCCAAGATGGTGATGATTGCTTCGTGAGATCTTGAAAGCCGCCCCATAGGTAACTCCACCGTTGCCTCAAATGTCCATGCGAGCGACTAGGCGTATTGGGTAAAGTCGCGTAAAAAATCGCCTAGCCGCTTAGCGGCGAATGGCAACATTTCAACCGGGTGCCCGAAGTTGAATCGGCAGGAATTCGAAGGAGCAGCGGTCAAAGGATGCTGAGTTCAGCCCTGCTCCGGTGGCTCAACAACCAGAAATGGGTGCGTTTTGTCACCAACCTCGTCACCGGTCGAGATAGATTCTGGAAGCCCCAGTTCTGCATACAGGAAGGTCCTTATACGAGCCCGGACTTGTATTGCTGTTGTCTTAGCGGGGTCAAGACCGTCGAGAACGTGGGCTGCCTCGACGACAGCATCGTTATCGGCGCACGACGAACGGACCAGCAGCAGGCATACGAGCCCAGCGCTGCGCGTCGAAGAGTGCGAAAAAGCGACGGTCCCCGCGTTGCAGCAAGTACCCGAC
This sequence comes from Arthrobacter sp. HMWF013, assembly GCF_003061105.1. Taxonomy (GTDB): domain Bacteria; phylum Actinomycetota; class Actinomycetes; order Actinomycetales; family Micrococcaceae; genus Arthrobacter. Next base: position 15,573 of record NZ_QAIQ01000094.1, on the reverse strand, counting down.
ATGCTTGTCAGAGAGGGGGACGGGGTGCATTGAAACGTCTGCATTCTCCTTGAAGATGTCCCGTAGCTCCTGCAAGAAAGAGTGAAGATAGCGACCCACGGCACTGTCCTGCGATTGCCACTTGATCGCAGACAACTCATTCTGAAAAAAGACTCCAGCGGGGCGAATCGCGCCTTCTCGCACTGGGAGGTGCTGCTCCGTTAGTGTTTTGGGAGACTCGTAGGACCCTTGGGCGCCCGCATCAAGAATATGCAGGTACTTGTTGTAGTTAATGAACCCAACGCTAATCGGACTGCTCATGGACTCGGGGGTGAAGATCAGGCTGGTGCTACGGTCACCACCGGATTTAATGAGCCCGATGTCCCCCTTCATCTTGGGAGGCGGAGGGAATAGCGGTGGGTGCCCCAGTACTTCGAGGATGTCCTGCATGAGGGTCATCACTGTGCTGTAGTTGTCGGCCACTTTTTGGTCGAACAGGGCTCCCGGACTTGAAAGCGGCTGAAGGTCTCGGGCGTCCCGTGCGAGGTCTTCCCCCAGTGAGCAAATCATTCTCCACAGCGATAGGTCTGTATTTTCGGCGCGAGGTGACTGAGAAATTTCCTCGAACAGCTCGCTCCACGAAAGCAGCCGCACCTGCGGATCAGACTCATGGTGCAGAGAAATACGGGACTTCTGCGGGGTACTGCACACGAAGACATCTGCGTAGGCGGACTTTTTCTGCGCCGAGGTCAACGCCGCATCAATTTTCAACTCCACGAGGATACTGTGTTGCTCAGATGTTGCGAGGCTATAGAAAATCTCTAGGTCGGGTCTGCTACCCGGCTTCAAGGAGTCAACAATTTGAGATTTAAGACGACGAAAGATCGGGTTGTCCTGTCCCTGATAGACAGCATCGAGCAAAAGCTGCCCTTGTTCGTCCCAGCAACACGCATACTGGATACACCATTCGACAAAACTTTCCCCGCGTAGCGACGCGTTGCTAGAAAGACCGCGTCGGTGGCTCTTGAACGCGTAGGCGAGCATCTCCGGTACTGTCCACTCATTCGATACCAATGCTTCTCCCCCATCGACTTACAACGACAAACAAACCTACCTGACGCAAACCGCGCCTAATGATGGCACTTGCAGTCGGTACCCTCCGCGCCGCAATTCAAGGATTACGCTGATCCCCCCAACCGGAACTGAACCGAGGCGGTGTTGGAGAAAGGCGTCCTGTCGAAGCACACGCGTCAGCATGGTTCTCGGGTTTTCCATCACCACCGGCCCAGAACGAACCGCGCCACACCGTGGAACGGGAAACCTCGGGGTGAAGCGAAAAAGACCAAGCCTACGGAAGCGCCGGTACAAGCGATCAAGACAAATGGTGCCGCCGCTTGTAAACCCGGCTCGACGCGTAAGTGATAGCGGTTGGCGAGTCCCATCGACTGATTCAGGACAGCGGATGTTTCCGTATCAAAAGAACCCCACCTTGCCTCCTAGCGGGTGGGGCTCGTTTGCTATTTAAGTCGGCTGGTACTCCACTAAGTTCGTCTTAAACGTGCGATTCACTGGCGTCTTCTCGTCGCGGTCCTGCCAGAAGATGAAAGCAGTACGAGGGAGCTGGATTTGAACTTGGCTCTGAAATCCCGGTTTCACACGCGCCTCGAACTGCACCCGCTCCAGAGGCTTCACGACGGCCTGCCGTAGTTCAACCCCTGTCATAAAGTCCGGGAGGTCGATGCGTACGTCATGCGCGACCCGCGTACCTGCGTTGAAGGCAAGATACCTATCCGTTCCATTGGGGACGATCTCCCAGCGGTACGCCATGATCCGCTCCATCTTCAGGGCACGCCTCTCAGCATCTCGTGCTGACCGGGCAGACGATTCAGCCGCGTTAGCCTGACGACTGCCGTACCACATGCCAATAGCCGAGATAGCCATAGCGCCCAACGCCATCCAGAAAGCTAAGAAATCCACGGTCGAATCCTACGTGCTCCGGCTCCATCATGTGCACTTCGTGCTTGCGAGCACCTCGGAGTAATATCTAACAGTCCGATTCAGACGGGCACAATGAACCCCGCTTTGCCTTCCTTGGCTTGGTGGGGTTCTTTTGTCGTTTAAGTACCGCCGTGAAGACCGCCTGCTTCCTGCACACGACGATCAACAGTCCTAGCCGCGTACTCGTTCAGCATGACCCAGTGCTCCCCCTCGCGCTCGGCTGCTCTGTCCCTTATGTCCTTGACCGTACTGAGTGGTGTCCTCGGATGAGCGACAAGTAGGCGATACACGCTCCACTCTTCGAAAGGCTCGCAGCCATGGATAAGACATTCATTGTTGGTGACATCATCACGACTCATCATGAAACATAGCTGCTCCGGCGATCAGTCCTTGCTGGGATAACGGTCCTCGGTTTCTCGAAAGTATCGCTCCTCGGCGCACGTGACCCCTTCATGCCGTGATCTCACACGCAGCCGTTCTCAGGGGGAACAGATGCGTCTTCCTCCTCATCGACGAACACCTTGTCACCGCTTACCGCCTCGGCGGGCTGCAACCTAAGATGCTTCTGTCGATAGCTAGTGCCGGCGACAACTGCGTTGACAGGCGAGAAGGTTCCAATGGGAACCCGTTAAGGCGTGCCATCTACAAGTGCCGTGGCATTCCTGCGCCTAATGACTCCCGCCCGAACACGACGCGAGCTAGAGCCCGACTGCACTGGGAACAGCCGCTCTCCGACCGCAAGGCCGGTGCGGCAACAGCAACGTCTTTGACTACTGCATGCGTTAGTTGTCCAGCATCGAGGTGCCGTTAAGAGATTGGTTCTATCGATTTCCAATGGCCTCATTCGGGACTCGACGGCCTAGTCGCCTCCGACTTCGAAGGCGGTGCGTCGCCATTTTTGGATTTTGTGAGCAGCACGTATAACCCGTTGCTCCCAACTGATGTCCGTTGTATGGCCAAGCGCATCACTCACTAGCGACGAGGGCAACGGGGCAGTCCGCGCTGCGGCGTCATCTAGAAGTGTCATGAGCCGATCCAAGTCGAGGTCAAGGAGTCTCTGCTCCCCAGCAGTATTCATAATTTCGGGATAGACAAACATGGCGGAAACTTGGCCGAGGTCAAGCTCATTCGCGGACAAAGCCTTACTAATAAGGCCGCGAACGAGATGCATGTCTCCGTGCGCTTCTAACACGGCGTGCGTCTCAATGAAATCCCGCCATCCCGCCTCGCCGACGTTGGCAAGCCCTATTAGGTCGCGCACCCCAACACGCGTAAGGGACCGGCGGAATGCTTTGCCTTGGATCAGCTTGGGTGACACCTCAGGTACTTGCTCCGTCTCATTTACCTTCAGTACGTCCACACGATCTAGAGCAGAACGCAGGGACCTGACTCCGGGCAAGTCGTTCAGCAATCGGTCGGAGTCCTCATCGGAAGTAGCTGACGGATGCCGTAACAGCAGGTCACCAAGTATGTCGCCAAACATGTAGCGAGGATCAGCTTCCGTCTCCCTCCCCATCAACCAGACAACGAACTTAGTAAGAGTTGGGATTTCCCGATCATCAAGTTCATGTATGACGTGTGCCGCCTTGTCTACGGCAAGTCTTCGCACGCTGCTGGAGGGAGAGGTAAAAGTTTCGACGTACGCTTCCACTTCACGAACACCTTGCGATACTGGCCCGAGCAACTCTTGACGTACTTGGAGATCGGACACGTCACCTTCAGGGAGGCCGAATGCGAAGTGCCTGTCAAAATAGTGTCTATTCGAAACTCGCCCCCGCAAAAGGGTTTCCCCCTCGTTAACGAACGGCGCAGGAAAGAGTCTTTTAAGGATACGCAAGAGAATTTCCGCGTCCTCAGGCCCGGCAACTAAGCCTTCTAGCCGGATCTTCCACAGGTTGCGGGAATGCTCAGCCGCATCGCGCTGGTTACCCGAGTAACTGCTGAGTAGTTCGTGGCGCCACTGCGGCAATGCGTTGTAAACCGCCGGAAAGTGAAGCCGAAGAAACGTGAGAACAAGGAAATCGCAGACGTCCACATGTCCTGAGATCAGGGCATAGTAGTGGTTTGCTTGGGCCACGAACCGTTTCACGGATCGCACCGTTGTAAGACGCCACTTGAGTTCGCGCTCAAACGCAACTTGGAACCTGCCCTGAGCATCGCTGAGGATCGCAAACGGATCATCGGAGAATAAGTGGGCCAGTCCTTCATCCAGCATCGCTTGCAGGTGAACCTGCTGAGCAGGTGGGATATCTAATGGGTACTGAACAATCTTTTCAAGATACTCCCCAGCTCTGCGCGCATTTCCGCCGACACTCGGTTTAAGCGCATCCACAAGTGCCCCGTGATCATACGCAAGCAAATAGTGAACGTTGTGAAAGCGGCCAAGCATTCGGATGGTCTTAATCAGCGTGAGAATCTCATCGCCGTGAAGCCGGTCCACATCGTCAACTGTGATAAGGATTCTCACGCCGGAGGCAGATATAGATTCGTCGAGGGCCCTAAATTGCTTTTGCCAGTTGCCCGCCTCAAGGTAGGCCTCGACAGCGCTTTGCGTGATCTTACCCATGCTGCCGAGACTTCCCACTATGGGTCCCATCTTCAGAGCCAAGGACTTCCATTTTTCTCGTTGCTGAACAGACTTCAGACTCTCGTGAGCGCTCAGAAGGGTAGAAAAGAACTCAACCATTAGGGCAGGACTGTCAGTTACGGCCCATGGCGTAAATTGAGCCACTCCCATCGACTCCCTCCCAGCAAGGTCCGCTCGGATGAGGTTGAGGAGTGACGTCTTCCCCCCGCCCCACGGACCTATGAGCCCGATGACCGTGCTGTCCGCACCGATGGGAATGCTTTCGATTAGCTCTGCCACCCGCCCCGCGAACTGAGCACGTGATAGCTTGTCGTCGCCAACACTTGAAATCTCTTCGTCGGCAAAGGCGACATAGGAACTCCGGAACGGAGCGGCGGATTCTGATTCGTTCATTGCCCAAACTTTCTTTCCGCGACGTTCAGCCCGCGATTTCTTTGAGACGATGCAAGACACCGATCGTCAGCGTCAGTCGGCGGCTCACTGATGTGGCGGCAGAGCCTCATCCTTGAGCTTTTGCAACTGACCGTACACCCACCATTGCAGCTCGGTCTCCGGCGGATCGACGTTTAGGGGCGGCGTGAGTTTGCTCAGGAGCAATTTCTCGAACTGAACATAGCCTTCATCAACGGCACGCCAAGACAAAGCAAGATTGGATCGCATCCACAGCGAAAGTGCCATTTCATGTTCCTGCACCAAGCGGGGCTTTGACGCTCGCGGCAGCCAAAGGCCCTGCAACCCCATTATCCCCGCCAAATTCCTTCGCAGCGACGACGAACTGCTTGTCCAGCGGTGATGGGGGGCACGCTTTCTCAATTTGTTCGCTTTGCCAATGTAGACAACACTCCCCGACGGGATTCGAGGAAGATTTTCGGGCACCAACGAGTCAAGGGCATCAGTTGTGACCGTCCACGCGTACACGCCAGACTGATCATCAGGCAATAGGTCGTACGCCACCTCCGGATGCTTGGCGAGCCCGAAACCCTCGTCCCTAAGGTTCACGACACACCCAACTCGACCTGCATAACGGGCACTCCTCCCAACCATAGAATGCTTTCGATATCGGGGGGGGTTGACAGGGACCAGACCTTGGCGTTGCGGTCGCCGACACCCTTGGGCATCGCTCGCGTGATCCGGGAAGAATCGCCGGCGATTGAGAGGAAGCTGCCACAGGTACTTCGTCGTTAGACGGGCGTCCAACAGCCCCGCGACGGGTCGTGGAAGACGCAAGCCCCTGCTGGGAGGGTATGAGTGTCAGTTGGCGCTCACTTCAAAGCCGTAGATGGCTCCTAACGCGATCATGAGAATTCCGAAGAATTTGACCCCTGCCCCGTATAAAGCGAGCCCGTCGGCCACCCAAGCGTGGTTCTTCGCCTCCTTGGTCCCTTTCGCAAGCTCAGCAAGCTGTCCAAGAGACGCGACTACGACGCCGGTTATGAGCAAGCCTCGGTCGGTATTTGAAGCTAGACCTACCGAGAAAGCGATGGCAATTGAGATAACTGTCGCGATGTAGACGAAAGTAGTTGATTTATTGAACGGATACTTCAATTTATCCGACATCAGTCCCCCATAGGTGTGATGGATCAGTTACGTAAGTCATTCTGTGAGTATCGTCGATGATGGGGTTTTTACTCCTTACGAGTGACTCCAGAAGTCACGCCTTTAGAAACAGCCGTTCCACCTGCGTCGCCGCTTCCCCCGCTGTGCTTCCCTAATAGTTTTCAGCAACGTAAGCATACGTTCTGTCGAACAGCGGGCCGCTCGTCTCCAACATGAATTTCTTCAAGACGAGCCGGATTTCCTTTCGGACTAGCCTGTCGCCCTCGCGGGTCTTGCTCCAGCCGTCGTACCTAACCTCACGAACGATGGAATCAATGTCCGCCACGACCGCAGACACTAGCACTGGAGTGTTCTCCGGCTTGTACTCTTCGAGAATTTGGGTCAGGGCGCCTACATTGGCGTCCGGCAGGAGCGACAGCCCTTCCGCGCCTCGTGCGTCTTCAGCTTTCTCAGCTTCGACGAGCTGCTTAGCCAACTCCAACAAACTACGGAGAAAATCAACCGAATCCTTCGCCCGGTGGAGGCCGGACTCTCGGAGCTTCTCAAGCCGCTGCGACAGGCTCAAGTATACCGAGCTTGCACCGTTCGTCCCCGCGAGCCGCTTAGCCAGACGCGTGGAGATATTGTCAATGACGTCGTCAACGTCCACTGCGTCAACGCCGTCTTTGTCGTCCAGCGGTCTGACAGCGCCCAGAGCCCGAAGCTTCGCAATGGTCTCCTCGTCTACGATGACCGCATCAATCCCGCTGTCGTTGACTGTAACGTCCCCTATGTGGTCGTGAACGAGCTGGAGCGTCTTAGCGCCCAGCTTCGCCCACAGTGACAAGTTCCCTGCATTTGATGGCTTCACAGCGTCATAGATCGCAGCGAGCCAGCGGTAGTCATCGCGGTGCTTGAGCAGCTTGGTGTCCGGATATAACAACTCCCAGATACCAGACATCATCCCGAATTCCTTCGCGAACGCGTCTTTCTGTTCGATGGTGGCGATCTGCTGGAGCGCCCCATGGAACGCTTCTGCCCCACCGTCAGTCCGGTCCACGGTCTCGAACCGTTTCAAGCATGAAGCCAACGCGATCTCGAATTCGTGGAAGAGTCCCTCGACGCTGACATGTTTGCCCTTGAAGTTTGGATCGCTGGGTTTCAGCGCGCGGGCGATCTCGTCCCCGAGACCGAAGTAGTCAACAATCAAGCCATACTTCTTTTCTTGCCCCGTCCTCGGGTTCTGCCACTTGCGGTTCGTCCTGCTGATCGTCTGGAACAGCGTGTGCAGACGCAGGGGCTTGTCCAGATACATGACGCCCTCGATGGGAGCGTCAAAGCCGGTCCCAAGCTTGCTGGTGACGATCAGGAACTTGAGAGTGTCGTTGAAGTTCCGGAACCTGTCTGTCGTCGCATTGGTCTGCTGCCGCGAGAGGTCGTAGCGTTTCCATTCTTCGGGATCGTCCTTGGACCCAGCGCTCATCACGACCACGGCTTCGTGCTTCTTGTGCACCGTGTCCTTCTCCAGCGCGAGCTGATGACGCTCTTCAAGCAGACTGTTGATTTCTTTCTCGAAGGCGACGCACAGGGTGCGGTCATATGCGACAACCTGTGCCTTCATCCCGAGCGGGTTGATGTGGGAGTAGAAATGCTCGACGATGTCAGCGCAGACTGCCTTCACCCGCTGGGGGTTGGACATGATGGTTGAGAGCCTTGTGGTCTTTCCCTTGACCAACTCCTGCATCTCGTCTGACAGCCGGTTCAGTTCGGCAAGCTCCTTGAACGCTTCATCGAGAAGCTCCTTATCGATTTTGAAGTCAACTAAGCGAGCGGCAACGTGCATAGGAACAGTAGTGCCGTCGGCGATGGAGCGGTCCGGCGTGTACGTGTTCAGCGCCCAGCCCGGATCAGTGGAGTCACCGAACAGCTGGAAGGTGTTGCGATCCTTGTCGGCAATGGGCGTACCCGTGAACCCGAAGAACTGGGCGTTCGGAAGTGCTTCACGCATCTGCTGCCCGAGCATTCCTTCGGTGGTCCGGTGTGCTTCATCGACAAGCACAATGATGTTGCTCCGGTCGTTCAAAAGTCCAGCATCAGCAAATTTATGGATCGTGGTGACGATGATCCCGCGCTGGTCTTCGTCCTTCAGTTCATTTCGAAGTTCCGCAGTCGAGTTAGCCTGCATGAGTCGCGGCAGGCCTGTGGATTTGAACTGCTCAAACGTCTGGTCCACCAAGTCAACCCGGTCCGCCACCGCAACGATAGTGGGAGTCTTCAGAGCACGTTCGCGGTAGAGCTTGATCGCGGTAAACGCCATGGCGAGAGTCTTGCCCGTGCCCTGATTTTGCATGACCAAGCCCTGACTACCCTTGGTACTAAGCACGCGCTCGTAGATGGCCTCGACAGCTTCCACCTGCGGATACCGGGGGATGATCTTGATGAGCTGCGGCACTCCGTCTTTGTCCTTGTTCTCGTACAAGGTGAAGTCGGTAATGATGGACAACAGCCGTTTTGGGGACAATAGGCTGTTGACGCTGTTCTTGACGCGTTCCCAGCCACCAAGATTGTAAGGGTCCGCCGTGGACCCCCACATCTCCCAGTGATCGATGGGGCACCGGACAGCACCGTAGTGGAATTCTTTGCCCTCGCTGGCGAATGACAGCACGTTGGGTACGAAAAACTGCGGTTTCTGGACCTCATAGACTGCGTGAATATCCAGTGCGCCGTTGGCCCATGACTTGTTGATCGGGGACTTGATCTCCCCTACGGACAGTGGGATACCGTTGACCCAGAGCACAATGTCGAACCGGCGTTCATTTCCGGGTACGCCGAAAGTCACCTCGTCAGAAACAGTGAAGGTGTTATTGCTGAGGTCGTTGTAATCAATGAGCTTGATCGGGGTATCGCTGGTCTCCCCCACGAACCGCACAGTCTTCTCGCCTCGTAGCCAGTGCATCATCTTCTGGTTTGTTGCTACCAACCCGTCGTCGCCCACAGCGAGCACCGTGGACTTGATCAGCGGAAGGACTTCATCAACGCGGGATTCTTTCATGGCGATCAGGGGGTTGAGTCTGATTAGCGCCTCAGCAAGGTCGTCATCAACGAAGACTTCTTCGAACCCGCGCGGCAGAGCCGAACCCGCCTCGTACGTCCAGCCGTTGGCGGCGAGCAGATCAACAGTCGGTTTCTGGACGGTGGCAGCTTCATTGAATACGGACGCCATAGTGCTATTTCCCCCTGATTAGTTCCATGGTCTTTTCAAGCCGGTGCTCGCCTCGTAAAGGTCAGCGGCGGCAAGCTCCAAAGTACCGGTGCAATCATGTTGATTTCTTCGGCGGTGAAGCGACCGGACCCGTGCCGTCCATACCTCGAAATCGCCTGTTTGCCATCCGCAGCGGTCGAGGCAACGGCGTGCAGAACAGAATCACGGGCATTTTTGGCCTCAGTGCCAACTCCGTTGCACCAGTCTTCGATTGGTTGCCGAACCTCCGGGTCCAACGTTGATGCCAGCTTTCGCAAGCTGCTAATTGCCCCTCCCAGCGTCGGTTCAAATGGACGCGCTGACAGCTCGCCTTCAATTGCGCCGATTAGGTCGCGTATCGTGTGCTGGAGCCTGACGGCAGCCCAAACCACTCTTCCGATAGGTTCGAGAAGGTCATTGTCGCATGGAATTGTCGATGCTCTTTGAACAGCGTGGCTGTCGATCATGCTGACGTCTCCAGTAGGTCGTCATAGGACGATGGAATGCAGTGGTGACCGGAGAGCAGGGAAGCTAGTAACTGGGAGCGGAGATGTTTTAGGCTACATAGCTTGCTTTGAAGACCTTCGTGCACCCCATGGAATGACTCACAAAGGTTGACGAAGTCTTCCCGTTCCTCGGATTCCATCCGAGGTAGTGCCAGATTCTTTAGCCAACCGATCGCAATGTTTCCAAGCCCTGTCGATCCACTCGCTGCATCGGACATCATCGCTTGCATCTTCGGAGCACGAAGCATCCAGTAGATATAGGGCGACATTGAAGGGTCAAGCGGTTGGATGGCGATCTGGAATGCGGAAACAGCGTGTCCGACTATCTCTGGCACAGACCTATACACGTTTCCAATTCGCGAGCGATTGCCGTTGGTTCGAATCATGATGAGAGAATCTTCGCGCAACCGCATAGCTGACGCAGGGACTCCGGCAACGAAGCGCCTATCCGAGAGGTCCAAGTGTCCACCAGATTTGGTGTTGGTGATGCCAAGCACGGGCAAGCTTCCCTCGACGGGCACAGGACTCTCCTGCTCCGAAGTCCAAGATGGTCCAGACCGCATTGAAGCGAGCATATCCATTTGGACCGATTCGTCCGCATCAGCTTGGTCGAGGAAAGCACCCAACGAATCCCGAACGGACGCGAGCGTTTGGGACGTGGCGTCTATAGCACCGTCTACAGAAGCCATCAGGTCCACTATTCGGTCCTGTTCAGGCAGAGGTGGGAAACTAATCTTCAACTGCCGCACAATTCTGGCGCTGAGATTCTGCTGGGCAGCGCCAGACGCCAGACTTATCACGTAGTCACGGTTGTGAATCAACCAGTAGAACAGGTACTTGGGACGCATCACGTCTTCTTTTACGACCATTGCGCAGGACGCCTGATTACACGTCATTTCTTTACCCAAGATCGCTACGTCGCCCACGGTGCCTCCGCCATACATTGCAAGCATGACGGTATTGCGCGGAAGGAGTTTTGCAGAGGAGCTTTTGAGGCCAAGCTCAGAGATGAACTCTTGGGTCGTGATGACGGTTCGGTCGCGCAGTTCCTGAGTCTTCAGCCAAGGTATCCCTGATGATTCATCGGAGAAGTACTCTGGCCGCTGGCGGGACGGTGTCCCCCCACTGGTAATAAGACGACAAACATTTTCAATCGTCTCGGTCTTCCACCCCTCAGGCATCGAAACCAGCCGCTTTCAATCGATCCGTAAGCAACCTTTCGGCAACGCTCAAAACCTGCTGCGATTTGCGGAAGGCGACAAGCGCCAACTCCACGTCCACTTCATCATTCTTGGCAGCCTTAACGTAAGTACTGACGCTAAGGTCAAATCCGTTATCTGCAATCTCGGCAAGTGTTACGAGACGCAGACCCACGCCGCCATCGCCGTCGGGGTCAATTCCAGCCTTGTAAGCAGCGTCAATCGCCGCTATGTCATCCTCGGACATGCTGTTCCGGTTTTTCCCCGGCTGAACCCGTTCTGTGGCATCAATGAAAAGAACGTGATTCTTGCGCTCCGGCGACTTCTCCGAGCGGAAGACCAGCAGGCACACGCCGATAGAAGTCGAGTAAAAAAGGTTGGTCGGCAACGCGATGACTGCTTCGAGCAAGTCACTTTTAAGGATGCACTTCCTTATGGCGCCCTCTTTACCCCCTCGGAAAAGTACACCATGCGGCATGACGACGCCGACCCGTCCGGTTTCCGCCTTCATCGAGGCGATCATGTGCTGTATCCATGCATAGTCACCGTTCTTGGCTGGTGGAACGCCGCAAAATGACCGCTTGTACGGATCGTTGTGCCATGCTTCTTCACCCCAGTTCTGGAGTGAGAACGGCGGATTGGCGATCACCATATCAAACTTCTGGAGTTGATCGCCATCCAGCAACTTCGGCTCACGGAAGGTGTCGCCACGCACGATCCTGAAGTCCTCAACGTTGTGAAGGTAGAGGTTCATTTTTGCGATCGCGCTCGTGGTCAGGTTGATTTCCTGTCCGTGCAGCTTCAGGGTGCGGGGATCGCCACCATGGGAACGAACGGCATTTACTGTCTCCACGAGCATTCCGCCCGAACCACAGGCCGGGTCAACGATGGAATCACCGGGCTTCGGATCAAGAATCTTTACAAGCAAATGCACGACCTCGCGCGGCGTAAAGAACTCCCCTGCCTTAGCACCACTATCGTCTGCATAGCTCTTTAGGAGGACCTCATAGGCGGCTCCGAGCATATCGCCGGGGACCCTCTCGCGGTTCAGGATGATTGGGTGGAACACGTCCAGCAGGTTGTTGAGTGCGACCTCGGGAAGGCGATCTGTGTTCGCCCAGTTCACATCACCGAAGACCCCCGTAAGGGAATCGGGGTTGGCGTTCTGTAGGCGGATCAGCGCGTCGTTGAGCTTGACTCCGACGAGAACGCTTGTCTCGTGAACATCCCGCCAGTGACAGCCGTTAGGAATAACGAACGGATGGTAGTCCTGATTCTCAATCTCTATCGTCAGGTCATCGCCATAGTCGGCTACAGCCTGCTCGTGCTCGTAGTCCCACGAATCCGAAATCCATTTGAAGAAGAGGATCGGGAACACATACGACTTGAAGTCAGCGGGGTCTACTGGTCCACGAAGTGAGTTTGCAGCGGCAAGCAGTCGGTTCTCCAACTGCTGTTGGGTGAGTGTGGTTGAGACACCGTTGGCGACGATTGTCATGCGTGTTCCTATTCAGTTCTTCGAGCGCAAAATGTCATTTTTCTCATCGTATTCGCAGGCACACAAGTGGGCGTGCGCTCCTTCAGAGTCCGATTGACTACGGTACCCGAGATGGCTCGGACCTAAACGTTTCCTCACCTGCGCCCTTCGTCAAGAGCATCCCACAAGGAGCCGTGTGAGGGTCCTGCCCCCTAACCAGAGCCTCATCCGAACGGCGGCGCTGCTGTCACAGAGAGACTATTGGCTGGCCGCAGTGTGGGACGCAGACCGCTTGTGAAGCCCGGAATCCCCGGAGGAAGCGTCCAGCCGTTGCTGGCATATTCGGCTAGGAGCCTCCACGGCTCCCGCTCATGTTCAAACGCACGGCTCCGCATATTGCGAATCGTGTTCGTAGCGACCATGCCCTGAGCAACCTTGCAATTCAAAATGAACGCGCTGTCAGTGGTCTCAGCGATCCAATCCAGTCGTTCGGCAGTGACATCAGGTTTCATCGCTATGGCTAGCCGTATCTCGTCGTCGGCATCTAGCGTCATCAGTGCATTTAGCACGTCGGGGCTAAAGGGTGGCACTTGAGAGAACGATGATCGCGGCCGACACGTCACCGGACAATCTCCTTCGGTCAAACTCTTCCGCGTCCTGTCCGGTCCCGGATAGATCGTGGTGGGATTCCTTGACACACGTACTCCTCACAACGCTCCTCAATAAACACATGGGATTCGGCCTAATGCTCCACCATGCTCCGCTGCGGACAACGGTACTGTGGACGCATGCTAAGAGCAGTTGGATTCCGTGTCATCTTGATCAAACATTTGAAGAAGCAGTCCATAAGAAACAGCAGGTCAGAATACTCGGCAAGCTAAGACTCCCGAAGATGCCAATGTGGTTCTTCGTGGGTGAGCTAGAGCCGTCGCACAAGTACTACACCCAAGGTCATGTGAATCGTGAGCTTGGAATCGTCGAGGCCCTGCATGTGCCGGTTGGATACGTGGGCACACTTCAAACCTTGGGGCCTAGAAAGAAATGCCGTAGCGGACACGATGGCGGCTGGATGTGGCGGAACGGCGGGGATACGTACGCATGGAGCAAGATCGAATTAGCGACCAAGCATAATTTCGTGACGGTCGAATTCCTGAAGCTCATCACCGATAGCAACGTCGCGCGGCATGAAAGCTTCCAATCCACGTTAGCCTCAAGGCAATCCGCGATGGATCGGAAGAACCTACGAGTGGGGCTGGAAGTTGAGGGCGCCCCGAAAGTTCTGCTAGAAGGCGTTCTTTAGCCCTTCCAGAAACTATAGGTAATGACAGTGCAGGGAGTCGAACCACTTCTAGCGGGAGTCGGAGGTGCTTTCACTGTCAATTAGGGTGTCATATTCAAGCTGTCACAAACCCCTCTGTCAATTGCTCAATTTCTATGGCAGAGTGGCATCCATGACGACAACGGTTGAGGCAACAGGTCACGTTCTTGGATACGCCCGCATATCGACGGCGGACCAAGATACATCGTTGCAGCGGGATGCTCTTGAGAAATTCGGCTGCACGACCATTTACAGTGACACGATGTCTGGAGCCAAAGCTGAACGCCCAGAGCTGACTGCGATGCTGAGGCACCTGCGCAGTGGAGATACGGTGGTCGTCTGGAAGATTGACCGTATGGGGCGCTCACTCCTCAACCTGCTTGAACTGGTAAAGGTGCTACAAGAAAAGGGCGTGGGTCTGGTCTCCATAAAAGAAGGACTGGACACTCGAACCGAGATGGGTCGCTTTCAGCTCAATCTCCTTGCTTCCGTAGCGGAATGGGAAAGAGAGACCATCCGCACCCGAGTTCAAGCAGGCGTCGATGCTGCTAGGGCACGGGGACGCGTTGGTGGCAGGAAGCCAAAGCTCACCCCTGCAAAGATGAAGGCAGCTAGAGCGATGTATCAGAGCCGTCAATTCACGATCAGGGAAATCGCTGATGAACTAGTTGTCAGCGAGTCCACGATCTACCGCGTTATCAGGGAGTCGTAACAGCTAGAAGCTTGCGCTTCCTTGGTGCTATCCCGATGGCATTGCTTGTGGACTTCCATTGGATATCCACACGATCCGGGTTCAGGACCTGACGTCCCTTTGGACTCGATGGCGCTTTGCGGATATCAATGCGGTCTATGAGGAGTGACAAGGCGTCCCGCTTTTGGTGGACTGTAAACTCATCCCAGAGTTCATTAGCGGAATAGAGCTTGTTCTCGGTTGAGTATTCGGAATTCAGTCGCTGAATAGCGTCGCGCAATTCTTTCTTCTCAGTGTCTACCTGCGTCTTCGTTTCTACATATTCGTGCTCATCAAACAGGCCCTTGGTCACAAGCCTTCTTGTCGTTCGAAGCTCCGCGTCGAGCGTAGCGATCTGATTCTCCAGTTCCATGACGGATTCCTTATTTAGGACAACCTCTTGGAATACCTTGCGTTCTTTACCGTCGTTGATCAACACGCGATATGAGCGAACTACTAGCTCGTCAAGTTGCTTTCCGCTGATGCCCATCTTTCCGCAGCCGCCATTTCCTTTCTTGCAGCCGTACGCACCATACCTTTTCTTTCCGCTGGGCATGAGTTGGTCGCTCTCCCCGTCGAACCCCATCTTCGTCCCGCAGGCAGCGCAGTGGACAAGTCCTCCCAGTAAGCTCTTTGTGGGCTTCGTTATGCGCGGTGTCTTGGAGTTGACTATGCGGCGGCGCAAGTCTTCCCAGTCAGCAATCGATATCAGCGCAGGCCATTTTGCCTTGTAGTAGACGGCGTTGTCTTCCAGCCAGTAGGGCTGCATATATAGCTTGTAGATGCTGACATTGGATCGTTGGACCTGAGTGACGTGCATTCTTCGTCCGGTGATCGAGGGTCCAACGATCGAATACTTGAATGAGCTGTATGGCGTCGTTAGACCGGTCGCCTTACGGAAGCGGACGAGGCACTCGGTCAAGGGGTACTTGTTGTTGAGATAATCCTTTATGGGACTGCCCCCGGTTTTGTTGACTCCTTGACCTAGCGAGCTGGTGCTCG
>NZ_QAIQ01000702.1 GCF_003061105.1 Arthrobacter sp. HMWF013 | reverse complement strand
ATGCCGCTGGCGCAGCTGGGGTCCATGGCCAACCTGCTGCAGTCCGGGGTGGCCTCGGCGGAGCGGGTGTTCTCCTTGCTGGATGAGGATGAGCAGTCGCCGGATCCCTTGCCTTCTAGCGATCCCTCGCCGGATGGTGCGGGACGGGGGCGGCTGGTGTTCTCGGATGTCTCGTTCTCGTATTCGCCGGACAAGCCGCTGATCTCTTCTTTGTCCCTGGTGGCGGAGCCTGGGCAGACGGTGGCGATTGTGGGGCCGACCGGTGCGGGCAAGACCACGCTGGTGAACCTGATGATGCGGTTCTACGAGATTGATGCCGGGCGGATAACGCTCGACGGCGTGGACATCACCTCGGTGCCGCGGCGTGAGCTGCGCTCGCGGCTGGGGATGGTGCTGCAGGATACGTGGCTGTTCGGCGGGACGATCCGGGACAACATCGCATATGGCCGGCCTTCGGCTACGGAGGCGGAGATCATGGAGGCGGCGCAGGCCACGTACGTTGACCGGTTCGTGCGGACGCTGCCCGAGGGGTACGACACGGTGCTGGAGGACGAAGGTGCCAACGTGTCCGCGGGTGAGAAGCAGCTGCTAACGATTGCGCGGGCTTTCCTGGCGCGGCCTTCTGTTTTGATTTTGGACGAGGCGACTTCTTCAGTGGATACCCGGACTGAGGTCCTGGTGCAGAAAGCGATGAGTGCGCTGCGGTCCGACCGGACTTCATTTGTGATCGCGCACCGGCTGTCCACCATCCGTGACGCCGACCTCATCCTGGTGATGGAAGCCGGTCAGATCGTGGAGCAGGGGACGCACGCTTCTTTGTTGGCCGCTGGCGGGGCGTATGCGCGGCTGTACGAGGCGCAGTTCGCGGCTCCTGTGGCGGAGGTCTGAGGTACTGATGGCAGGTTTCAGAGAGACGGTATCCCTTCCGCGTAACGCTGCCTCTTTTGGAGTTCAGTTATTGCGCCGCTGTCCATTCTCGTGAAACTGCAG
Organism: Arthrobacter sp. HMWF013; assembly: GCF_003061105.1. GTDB lineage: Bacteria > Actinomycetota > Actinomycetes > Actinomycetales > Micrococcaceae > Arthrobacter. The sequence goes on along the minus strand of NZ_QAIQ01000702.1, from coordinate 8,689 downwards.
ACGTGCCTTCCAGGATCGCTTTCACCTTCTCGACGTATTGCCGGCAGAACGCACGGTAGTGCAGTTCGCATTCTCTAAGCTGTCCTTGAGCTTGCACCGGGAGGTGAAATAGCGCCCATGCTCCAGCATTGTTGTACCTTCTGAGGTCTCCCGGAGAAAATCACGCCCCCGTGCAGACGGATCTTCGCTGCTGCTTCCGTAGCTCAGCGCTCCGGAGGGCGATGTTATCTTGGCCGAAAATTCGCAACTCCTCACAATGATGAGGAAACTACTGGCGTCATATTTCCTGGACGAACTCAGGAGAATCACCACCCACGTCTCTTTCCAGGCAGAGATTCTGTTGCTAGTTTGACCGCATGGATGCTACAACTACCGGCCTCCTCGGTGGCCTTGCCGGCGTATTACTCGGCGGCCTCCTGACCTATGTTCTTGACCGCAGGAATGCTGTTTCTGTGCGGTTGCACGAGTCACGAATTGAGGCATACAAACTGTTTGCCAGTTGTGCGATGGACTACCGGCGGACCGTGATGGACCAGTGGTTTGAAGACCAGCGATTGCAGAACTTGACTGAGGATGACGATGTGCACCGGGCTCGTAGCGCGGCATGGTCGGCTTACTATGGCGTCCGCCTGGTCACCGGCAATCCGCAGCTGGGGACAATGGGGCGTAACATCCTGGACCGGATCACGGAGCTAAAGGATGTAGAACACCGTGAAGAACTAAACCGTCTGGGTGAAGCCTGTCGGGACGAGGTGGACAGTTTCGTCGAAAATGCCCGGAGGGATGTGCTGGCGACTAGATCCGTATGAGCTGACTATGCAGGAGTCCTACGGAGCCGGGCAAACCGTGGCGATTGTGGGGCCGACCGGTGCGGGGAAGACCACGCTGGTGAACCTGATGATGCGGTTCTACGAGATTGATGCGGGGCGGATAACGCTCGACGGCGTGGACATCACCTCGGTGCCGCGGCGTGACCTGCGCTCGCGGCTGGGCATGGTGCTGCAGGACACGTGGCTGTTCGGCGGGACCATCCGGGACAACATCTCGTACGGCCGGCCTTCGGCTTCGGAGGCGGAGACTCTGGAGGCTGCGCGGGCGACGTACGTGGACCGGTTCGTGCGGACACTGCCGGAGGGCTACGACACGGTGCTGGAGGACGAGGGCGCCAATGTGCCGGCCGGGGAGAAGCAGCTGCTGACTATTGCGCGGGCGTTCCTTGCCCGGCCTTCGGTGCTGATTCTGGATGAGGCGACGTCCTCGGTGGACACCCGGACTGAGGTGCTGGTGCAGAAGGCGATGAGCGCCCTGCGGTCCGACCGGACTTCGTTTGTGATCGCCCACCGCCTGTCAACGATCCGCGACGCCGACCTCATCCTGGTGATGGAGGCCGGGCAGATCGTGGAGCAAGGGACGCACGCCTCGTTGCTGGCTGCGGGTGGGGCTTATGCCCGGTTGTATGAGGCGCAGTTCGCGGCTCCTGTGGCGGAGGTTTAAGAGCGCTCCCCCAGCAGGGTCGTGCTGGTGCTTGCGTCATTATTTTGGATGTGGCGCCGCTGGCTGGGAAGTAGCGGTTTACAACCTCGTCCTGAGCGTGTTTTCCGATTTCCCTCACCGTAAGGTGTCCCTTGCCGTGTCCAAGAATTGATGAGCAAGGTGGGGGTCGCCATTCGAGAGTTATCTATCGATATCTACTGGCGCCATTGTAATGAGCAATGCCTGCGAATTACCCCCCCGCCTCCAGCGAAGAGGTTCAAATTCCCACGATCTCAGGAGCTTGAGCATACAAGCAAAGGGTCGACAACTTGCCCGGAATTGAAATTAGGTAGATCTCCCACTCGACTGTCCACTTCGATGAGCAATAAGATGGCTCCACGGTCCGGGGAGAGTTTTCGGGCTTAGGCGGCGGCCAAGATGGGCCGCATGTTAGGGACGTATCCCGAATGCCGCGAAGAGCTGGCATGTGACAATCCAAAAAGGGCGGATATTGCAGCCAATTTGGGCCTTGATGTCCCCAGTCTGGTGACACAAGCCTGTACCAGTGCCTTGTCCGGTTCAGATTATCTATTCGCAATTTAGTCGGAGCTTCCAACCTGGCGCGCTCATTTGATACTGAGCCTTTTCCACAGCGCTTTCAATGCGGTGAACCGTAACTCCTTGAATGACAAAGAGGTCAATGCCATGTCTACATTTTCCCGAAAGATTACAACCTTAGCTCTCGCAATAGGCGCCTCGGTGGGCGGCACGGTGCTCCTTTGCGGAGGTGCTGCCAATGCCGCGGCTGCACCTCAGTCCCAAGGAGCCTTTGTTATCAAGGAGTTTGGCTGCGGTGGTTACGGATATCAAGGTCCTCAGGTGGTCACCTACGAAAAAACTCACGCGGTCGTAACGTCGAGCGGAAACACCAAATTGACGTGTCATTTTGAGGACGGCCCGGAGGTGTCTGAGACAGTCAACGATAAGGGGTTCCTTTGCGGCACATACTTAGGAGTTACCTATGACTCGCACTTCGTGTATACGAAAGGCGGACGAGGAACTCTCACCTGCTATGTTCATTCTTCGTAACTGTCTGCCTGGCCTGGGGGCGCTCCGCCATAGGCCTTGCCTCTGATACGACGAACCCCGGATACCCGCTGCCGCCACCTCGTGGCAAATATGGCTAGCTCGAACGAACAGTTGGCCAGCAAGAAGGAAGGGACCGCGGACTTCGATGCCCGCGGCCCCTTCCTGCTGTAAAAGCGTCTGTCACACCACTCTTCTGTTCTGCAGCATTTGGACCCAGCTAGTGTCTTGCGCTTTCTGAGACCCTTGGACCTGCAGGTATCTCCAGAAGCATTGACAGGCTGGCCGGAGGTCGTCGAGCCATCGTTGACGTTCGTCGACGATGCCGCCGTTGTCGGCACCTTCTAGCCCGAGTGCTGGACCACCGGTTGACGGGCCACCGCGAGGTCCCCCAATGCCGTGGGCATGTCAACGCCTAACAAAGCGTGAGCGGGCATTAGCGGTGCTGCCCGTCGTCGTGCGCGCAATCCTTGCTCTAAGCGGCCGGAAGTACCGCCACTGGATGGCAGTTACGTCTCCTTATCTGGGCGTTTCGTTGGCTGGAGAGCCTACGGCAGCCTTCACTGCAGCAACGAGAGAGTGGACGTCGGCCTCGGTGGTGTCCCACGAGCACATCCACCGGACTTCTCTGCGTGCCTGGTCCCAGTCATAGAAGCGGAAGGATTCCCGGACTTTCACCGCTGCCCCGGGCGGAAGGACGGCAAAGACGCCATTCGATTGTGTGGCTTGCGTCAGGGAAACACCGTCAATGGCGGAGATCCCTGCGCTGAGACTTTGAGCCATCGCGTTGGCGTGGCTGGCGGAGCGCAGCCACAACCCATCGGTTAGCAGGGCTATGAGTTGCGCAGAGACAAACCGCATTTTTGAGGCCAGCTGCATGTTCATCTTGCGCAGGTAGCTCATGCCTGGATCGGACTCTGGGTTGAGCCAGATGACGGCTTCGCCGAACAGCAGCCCGTTTTTGGTGCCACCAAAAGACAGGACGTCGACACCGACGTCGGTGGTGAATGCCCGCAAAGGAAGCCCGAGATGTGCTGCAGCGTTGGCCAGCCTTGCTCCGTCCAGGTGCAGTTTCATTCCCTTCGCATGGACGTGTTCAGCGATCCGTTGGATTTCTTCCGGCGTGTAGCAGGTGCCCAGTTCGGTGGTCTGGGTGATCGATACGACCAGCGGTTGCGCCCGATGCTCGTCTCCCCACCCCCAGGCTTCGGCGTCGATCAATTCCGGGGTGAGTTTGCCATCCGGTGTGGGGACAGGGAGGAGCTTTATCCCGCCGATCCGTTCCGGGGCGCCGTTTTCGTCGGTATTGATATGCGCTGTTGCTGCGCAGATGACAGCGCCCCAACGCGGGAGCAGGGCTTGCAGTGCAAGGACATTGGCCCCTGTTCCGTTGAAGACCGGATAGGCGGTGGCAGCTGCCCCGAAGTGGGACTTGATGACAACTTGAAGCGCTGCCGTGTAGGCATCTTCGCCGTATGCGGTGACGTGGCCTTCGTTGGCTGCCTGAACTGCTTCGATGATTTCGGGGTGAGCCCCGGCGTAGTTGTCTGAGGCGAAGCCCCGGTATGCGGGGTCGTGCAGGCGCCCCGCCAGTACCTGTGGGACGCCTGCTTTTGTCTCAACGCTGACGCTCATGCCGGTGCACCCGCGAGGTGGCCGGCCGTGAGGGGCAAGCGCTGCCCGTTGATCTGTTCGGCCTCGAGATCGAAGATCCGTTGTACAGCGTCGGCAAGGACGCTGACATCGGTGTAGCCCGGGAATTTCCGTTCCGGCTGGGCTGCGCGCATCCGGTCATCGACCAGGGCTTTGACCACGAAGACCAGGGCGGCTGAGTGCTGAGCGGAGGGGCTTTCATGTCCTCCCTGCAGGTTCCGGAATCCGTCGGCCACGGCCAGGGTCCATGCCTCGGCGGCGGACTTGACGGCGGCATAGGCGGCGCCGCCCGCTGTCGGCGTGGAGGCGGACTGTGCGGAGACGACGGCCAGGCGACCCGCAGGGGAGGCAGCCAAATCGTCGTAAAAAGCGCGGCTGGTGTTCCTCAGTGTGGTGAGGACGCTCGTGTGCAGGAAGTCCCAGTCTTCATCCGTCTGGTCTGCAATTCCGGTCCCGCCCCGCCACCCTCCCACAAGATGGATCAGGCCGTCCACGGGACCCAGATCGGCCTGGACAGACGTCGCCAGGTCCTCAACGGCTTGCAGGTCCGCGAGGTTGCAGACATAGCCCGTGACGTTGTTGTACGCGACCGCGAGCTCCTGCACCCGGTCCTCAAGGATGTCCACCGCGGCCACGCGTGCCCCTGCCTGCGAGAGGGCATGGACTACCGCGACGCCCGCGGCGCTTGTCGAACCGGCGACGACGACCGTACGCCCCGAGAGGTCCTGGCTCATGCGCCTGCCCCGCCGTCGGTCTTCACAGGGCTCTGCCCGGTGATCCCGGCAGTTGATTCAATGACGCGGCGCATCTTCTTCTCCAACGCTTCATAGAACATCGACAGCGGGAACTCGTCGTCCAGGACCTGGTCGGTCAGACCCTTGGGGAGACCGTCCAGCGGAAGGGCCTCTGGTCCCTTGGCCCACACGGAGGAGGGATTTGGGGTGAGGGTTTCCGAGACGAGGTCATAGGCAGCGAGCCAGTGTGCGGTCTTCGGCCGGTCGATGGAACGCCAGTAGAGTTCCTCGATGCGGATTCCCAGTTCGACGACGACGCCGGCGACGTCCTTCCAGTCGATGCTCAGCTTCCCGTCGGTCCAGTGCAGGACACGGTGCTGGTGCATCCAGGCGAACAGCAGTTGGCCGCCCACGGCGTCGTAGTTACGGACCCGGTTCCCGGTAATCGCGAAGCGGAAGATGCGGTCGAAGATGACGGCGTACTGAACCAGCTTGGCGTGCTTGCGCGCATCCTCCGAAGCGTTCTCGTCCTTCTCGATGATGACGGACTCGCGGAACGCGGTCAGATCGCAACGGAGCTCCTCGAGGGAGTACAGGAAATACGGCATCCGCTGCTTGATCATGAACGGGTCAAAGGGCAGGTCACCGCGCATGTGGGTCCGGTCATGGATCAGATCCCACATCACGAAGGTCTTCTCCGTGAGGTGCTGGTCGTCGATGAGTTCCGCAGCGTCAGCCGGCAGGTCCAGGGATGTGATGTCGGCAGCAGCTTTGAGAACGCGACGGAACCGGGCAGCTTCGCGGTCCGCGAAGATACCTCCCCACGTGAAGGACGGGGTGCTCCGGACCGCTACGCTCTCGGGGAAGAGAACTGCGGAGTTCGTGTCATAGCCGGGCGTGAAATCGATGAAGCTGATCGGGACGAACAGCTTGTTGGAGTAGTTTGTTGCCTCCAAGTCAGCTACGAATGAAGGCCAAATAACCTCGATGAGGACGGCCTCGAAGTAGCGGTTCGTGCTGCCGTTCTGCGTGTACATGGGAAACAGAACCAGATGCGGCAGCCCGTCGATGCGCCACTGCTCGGGGTGGAAGGCTACCAATGAGTCGAGGAAATCCGGCACGGCGAAGCCCTCGGACGCCCACCGCTGGAAGTCCTGCACGAGCAGTTCAAGGTAGTCCGTGTCGTGGGGGAGGTGGTGGCGCAGATCGTTGATTGAGTCCGTAATGATGCCGACATTCCGGCTGGCCTGGTCATGGTCAGCGGGTTCCGGAACGGAACCGTCCTGCACTTGAACCTGCTGCAGCCCGACGACGGCTGCCTTCAGAGCCTGCCATGCCGGGAGCGCCTTGAGGTCTTCTGCCCGGATGATTGTTACTTCAGGGATTGCGATTACAGACATGCCCGTTCCTTCCGTTGAGGGGATTCCTGAAGAAGCTAGCAGTGCGTAAGCATCCGTGAATGATTCTTGGCCCTTGCATAAGAAATGCTTTTGCTCGGGGACCGCTCTTCAGTGCGATGCCTGCGTCTGACCTGTGGGTCGGCGCTTTTAAGACGTCCCAGAAATGGCGCATCATGACGAATGAGCAGCGGTTCCGGGACGGGCAGAGGTTCGGCTACTGCCCCTGTGCCATCGGTGGAATTCTCCAGTCACCGCCCGTCGACGCGCAATACCAGATCATCAGAGCTGCTTAGCCAGCGGGGGACGTCAAATCAGCAAATCTTGTGCTCAGGCTGGATTGCGGCCCCCTATGCCTAAGGAATTGACCCGTCGGACGTGCAACATTCCCCACGCCAAATGTCGCTTCCGTTGCGTGTGTTAGCTTGATCACCTCCTTCCCGGCCCGAGGGCTTCGGAAGGCCCAAATACACCGCAGCTACCTTTTCGGAGGCACCATGGGACTTGGCTCCCACAAGCAAAGAAGTGCAGTCGCAGAAGCCTGCACCGGTCGAGCCGCTATAGGCACCGGGTACCAGACCCGGCCCGCAACGATGTCCCAGGGCGGTGCTGCATGACACCACCGAGCGGAACTCTCGCAGAACTCAAGCCCGTTGGAACAGAGGGGTCTTCCGTTGCGATAGCGGCAGAGCGCGCTTCCGGCGAATCCACCAACGAACTCAAGCGCGGGCTAAACCACCGCCACCTGCAGATGATCGCCATCGGCGGTGCGATCGGTACCGGGCTGTTTGTGGCCTCGGGCAGCACCATTTCCCAGGCGGGCCCCGGCGGGGCGTTGGCCGGCTACGCGCTGGTCGGGCTGATGGTGTTCCTGTTGATGCAGTCACTGGGCGAGATGTCGGCCAAAATTCCGGTTGCCGGTTCGTTCCAGTCCTTTGCCACCCGTTTCGTCTCCCCGTCCTTTGGGTTCGCGATCGGCTGGAACTATTGGTTCAACTGGGCCATCACGGTGGCCGCAGAGCTGGTCGCGGCCGGAATCATCATGGACTTCTGGTTTCCGGGGGTCCCGGGATGGGTGTGGGCCGGCATCTTCCTGGTGGTGCTGACCGGGCTCAACGCCCTCTCGGCCAAGGCCTTTGGTGAGTCGGAGTTCTGGCTCTCACTGATCAAGGTCAGCGCAGTGGTGCTCTTCCTGATCGCCGGTGTGCTGATGATTTTCGGCATCCTCGGGGACAACTCTCCGGGACTGAGCAACTGGGAAAACCGCGATGACGTGTTCCACGGGGGCTGGGTATCGATCATCTCGGTCTTTATGGTTGCCGGGTTCTCCTTCCAGGGCACCGAGCTCGTAGGAGTCGCCGCCGGCGAAGCGAAGAACCCGCGCCGCGAGGTGCCGAAGGCTATCCGCACTGTCTTCTGGCGCATCATGCTTTTCTACATTGGCGCCATCTTCATCATCGGCTGCCTCATCCCGTTCACCGATCCGAGCCTGCTGGCCTCCGGTGAGTCCGATATTGCATCGTCGCCCTTCACTCTGGTCTTCGATCGCGCCGGAATCGCCTTCGCGGCGGCCTTGATGAACGCCGTGATCCTGACCGCAATCCTGTCCGCGGGCAACTCCGGACTGTATGCCTCCACAAGGATGCTTTACGCCATGGCCCATGACGGCATGGCCCCGAAGATCTTCGGCCGAACCAATGCGCGTGGTGTGCCGATCGCGGCGTTGCTCGCGACGGCCGCCGTGGGACTCTTCGGGTTCCTCTCCGCGATCGTCGGGCAGGGTGCAGCCTACTCCTGGCTGCTGAACATGTCGGGCCTATGCGGCTTCATCGTCTGGGCGGGAATCGCGGTCTCCCACTACCGTTTCAGGCGCGGCTTCCTGGCCCAGGGAAACAAAGTCAGCGACCTGCCGTACAAAGCATCCCTGTTCCCCATTGGCCCACTGCTGGCCTTCGCCCTGCTCATACTGGTCATCGCGGGACAGAACTACGAGGCTGTGCTTGCCGGGCGGTCCGTGGAGGTGCTTTCCTCCTACATCGGGTTGCCAGTCTTCATCGTCCTATGGCTGGGTCACCGCTACATCACCAAGTCCAAAGTAGTGCCGCTGCTCGAGATGGATCTCACGGCACCTAAGGACATCGAGGACGAACTTAGGGGCGCCACCCAATAACTAGGTCGGGAGGAGCGAAGCCGGGTGAGAACAGCACCCGGCTTCGCTCCTCCCGCAGGTCGGTTCATTTCCGGGCTGATCATGCCGGCCATGACGTTCATCGGGAGCCTGGTGTATGTGGGTATTGCGGTGGTGGGCGGCCTGCAGGTGGCGTCCGGGGCGATGCAGCTGGGCGA
>NZ_QAIQ01000701.1 GCF_003061105.1 Arthrobacter sp. HMWF013 | reverse complement strand
GCGCTCATAGCGGCCTAAGACCCCGAGTCAACAAAAGCCGGGGCAGTCCCCAGGGTGCCAAAGACGTCCAGGGCCAGGCAGCGGAGGTCCTAGAAGGTGTCTCACCAAGTCCTAGGACTCCTGAGACGGTCCAGACTGCCCCGGCGCCGGCCTCCGGAGCCTCAGCTGCACAGGCTGAACTGGCCACGATCGCGGTCAAAGGCCGCGCCCCGAAGACCGGGTACAGCCGTGAACAGTTCGGCCAGGCATGGGCTGACGTGGACCGCAACGGCTGCGATACCCGCAACGACATTCTCAAGCGGGACCTGACGGCCATCACCTACACCAACAGCACCGCGTGCAAGGTGCAGACCGGTACGCTCAACGACCTGTATACCGGAAAGACCATCAACTTCGTCCGCGGTGACAAGACCAGCTCGGCCGTCCAGATCGACCATCTCGTTCCCCTGAGCGAGGCATGGCAGAAGGGTGCCCAGCAGTGGGATGAAAAGACCCGCACCGCGTTCTCGAATGATCCGCGGAACCTCCGGGCCGTCGATGGCCCGAGTAACAGCTCCAAGGGAGATTCTGACCTCGCATCGTGGCTACCGAAAAATCGCGGCCACTGGTGCACGTACGTCAGCGAGATCGTCCACGTGAAAGCAACCTACGGTGTCTGGATGACCGAAGCCGAGCACGCCCGGGCCAGGGAGATCCTCGCAGGCTGCTAGCCGCCAAGCTACCCGTCGTACTGCGCTCGGGATCCCGTAACTGAACTGAGGCGTATCCGCCGAAGCTGGAGAAAGTGCATTCCAGCGTGCCGATACGCTCCACCCATGGCCAAAAATGGCCCCCGCAGGTCATCGACGGCGGCCATGACTGTCCGCCCGGTAACACCTCCTCATGCTACAGACCCGCAAGAAGCGCATCTGGAGGTCCGTTGCCAAGGCCCATGAGAAGGCTTCGGAGCTCGGCCCGCTCAGCCCTGTAGAGCCCGCAGCCCGTCACCCTGATGGATCCCCGGAAGCCGACCCGGGCCAGGTCTACGCCACCCGGACAGGAGCGGTATTCCACCCGGCCTGGTGCATCGCTGTCGGAACGGTGTCGGACGACAACCGGACGGTCTGCTCGCGATCGAGGAGAGCGCCGGCGGCGGCCGCCCGGAGTGCAAGTCCTGCGAAGAGCCGACGCAGGCATAGGCCGACTTGCCGGCGTCACGCTAAGACCCACTGAAGGCTGTCCAAAGGGTCTCTTGGTGCAGGCTTCGGGTCGGTTCTGTGGCGAGAGGCCGGGCGTGCTTGCAGAACGGATTCCCGACGAGCTTCCCAAGGTCCGGCAGTCGCTCACGGCATTCCCTGCAGTGGTCCATGTCGTTGCCTCGCAGGTGGTTGCGGCGGTACTGACCGTGGTCGCCGACTGACGCCTTACGAAGACTTCCGCGGCAGCGATTATAGTTGTGCCAGAAAACTTGACCGACACAAGGGGACACCCATGGCAAACGACTGGACCAGACTGCTTCAGAGACCAGCAGGCGCGGCGGACCGGACGGGCTGAAGGACTTTTACGAAAACCGCGGAAAGCTGGAAGGCGCCGGAGCAATGTTGCTGCTGGCCGCCGGCGTAGGCCTTCTGGTGAAGGCGGTCCGGAGTTTCGCCCAGGCGAGAGCGGTCGATGTGCCCGGGCCTGCACGCAGCGGGACATCCGGATCTGACGACGGCACCTCTGCCAGGGAGGCTGCCCGGGAAGATGATGAGCCGGCTGAGGGTACCCCCGCAGGGGATGACCGGCCGGAGTAGCCACACCGGTGCGGTGCCCCCTGCGTTCCTGGAAGCCCCCTCACGCCACGCGGCCCGTGAATTGCCTTGAGCAGGAGGAGCAGCTGGGGATTGAACTGGAGGCCTTCGCGGACCGCTACCGTCCCGCGCCGGCGGCTCGCTGTCCCGGTCCCGGGACGGTCAGTACTGGCCGGTAGGGTTGAACCATGGTGACCCAGAGCGCGATCTTCGTTGATGCCGGATTCCTTCTCGCGGTGGGTGGCACCCAGGTCGCCGGCACCTCTCTCCGGTCAGCGTTCTCCGTCAACTACAAGCAGCTCATCGAGGGCATCCTGAAGCGAACGGCAGAGCATTCGGGCCTCGATGTGCTGCGGGTCTACTGGTACGACGCCTCCAAGGATGCTTTGTTCACGGACGAGCACAAGTCGATCGGCCTGCTGCCGGACGTGAAGGTGCGCCTGGGCCGGATCTCCTTCAACGGGGAACAGAAAGGCGTTGACCTCAAGCTCGGACTGGACCTGGTCGGCGTCGCCCGGAACCGGGCAGCATCTGTGGCGTTTCTGGTCTCCGGTGACGATGACCTCGCCGAGGCCGTCGAGGAAGCCCAGGACCTGGGAATGAAGGTCGTCCTGGTCGGCGTCGACAACCCTAACCACCGGCTCGGCGTGACCTCTGTGGCCGAGCACCTGGCGCTGCGGGTCGACAGCATCATCGCCCTGCCCCAGGAACTCATCGAAGCCTGCTTCACCAAGAACGTCGCCGACACACCGCGGCCAACGCCGGTGCTGACGGTTCAGCCTGCCCCGCTCCCCCAGCCGTCGGCGCCAGGACCCAGGCCCTCCAA
>NZ_QAIQ01000093.1 GCF_003061105.1 Arthrobacter sp. HMWF013 | reverse complement strand
TGTCCATGGCGCGGCACGCGGGCGTGCCCTGGGATTCCCGACGGCCAACCTCGCCCACGAGGCGTCCGGCTTCATCCCCGCCGACGGCATCTACGCGGGCTGGCTGGTTGACCAGGCGGGAACGCGCTGGCCCGCTGCCATCTCGGTGGGCTCAAACCCCACGTTCGACGGCGTCAGCCGCCAGGTGGAAGCCCACGTGATCGACCGCCCGGAGGAATCCGTTGAGGACTTCGATCTGTACGGCCAGACAGTGATCGTGGAATTTGTACAGCGCCTGCGCGGCATGGTGGCATACCGTGGGCCTGAGGCGCTGGTTGAGCAGATGCGGCTGGATGTCATCCAGGCACACGATCTGCTGGTGCGGCGCTGACCTAAGCCTCCGCCACAGCCTCCGCCACGAAAAGAGTCCAGTGACCGTCCAAAAGAACACCAGGAAGCTGGACAAGGGCATCGTCCGCGACTTCAGCTCCCGGATGAGTTATGCGTCCTACCTGCAGCTGCCCACGCTCCTCAGCGCCCAGCAGCCGGTCAGCGAACCCGAGCACCACGATGAGCTCCTGTTCATCATCCAGCACCAGACCACCGAGCTGTGGCTCAAGCTCGTGCTTCACGAGCTCCGCAGCGCGGCCGCCTGGCTCCGCGCAGATGACCTTGGCTCGGCACTCAAGGGCATCGCCCGGGTCAAGCACATCCAGAAAACCCTGACGGAGCAGTGGTCCGTGCTGGCCACCCTGACGCCCACGGAATACTCACAGTTCCGCGGCTTCCTGGGCAATTCCTCCGGCTTCCAGTCCAGCCAGTACCGGGCGGTGGAGTTTGTCCTGGGTAACAAGAACCGCAAGATGCTTCCGGTGTTCGAATCCGATCCTGAAGCACACGCCATGCTGGAAGAACTGCTCAATGCCCCCAGCATCTACGACGAATTCCTTGCGTACCTGGCACGGCAGGGCTTCGAGGTGCCCGAATCAGTCCTGGAGCGCGACGTCACCCGGGCCCATGAGTTCTGCCCCGAACTGGTGCCGCTGTTCAAGCACATTTACGAGAACGCTTCCAGCAACTGGGGCGCCTACGAAGCGTGCGAGGAACTCGTAGACCTGGAGGACAACTTCCAGCTTTGGCGGTTCCGGCACCTGCGCACCGTCCAGCGCACCATCGGCATGAAATCCGGAACCGGCGGATCCAGTGGCGCCGCTTTCCTGCAGAAAGCCCTGGAACTCACCTTCTTCCCGGAACTTTTCGCGGTGCGGACGGAGATCGGCCAGTGAGCACACATGGTGGGCCTTTGACGGAAACGTACGACGACGGCGCGCTACTTGAGCGGGCAGCGCACCTTGATTTGAAGGACCCGCTGGCGCGCTGCCGCGAGCTCTACATCGGTACGGAGACCGATCTGTCCTATCTCGACGGAAACTCCCTGGGCCGCCCGCTGAAGCGGACCCTCACTGACATCAGCGCTTTCATCCAGGACGGCTGGGGCGGCCGGCTCATCCGCGGCTGGGACGAGGAATGGCTGGAGCTTCCGCAGGCCATCGGCGACCAGTTGGGCAGGGCGGTGCTCGGGGCGGCTCCCGGCCAGACCGTGATCGCCGATTCCACCACGGTGGTGCTGTACAAACTGATCCGGGCTGCTCTTGCCGCAGTCACCGACCCTGCCCGGACCGAGATCGTGCTGGATACGGAGAATTTCCCCACCGACCGCTACCTGGTGGAGGGGATCGCCCGCGAGGAAGGCCTCACCCTCACATGGATAGACGCGGATCCGGCCGCCGGGGTAACCCCTGAGCAGGTGAGGGAGGCAACCGGGCCGTCCACCGCCGTCGTACTTCTCTCCCACGTGGCGTACCGCTCAGGCTTCCTGGCGGATCTTCCGGCCATCACCGCGGTTGCGCACAGTGCAGGGGCGCTGGTGGTCTGGGACCTCTGCCACTCCGCCGGCTCGGTGGAAATCGACCTTGACGCCGCGGACGTGGATTTCGCTGCCGGCTGCACGTACAAGTACCTCAACGGAGGCCCGGGCTCGCCTGCCTTTGCCTACATCAACAGCCGGCACCTGCCCTCGCTTCGGCAGCCGATCTGGGGCTGGATGGGCCGCAAGGACGCCTTTGAGATGGCCGCAGGGTACGAACCGGCGGCCGGAATCAGGGGTTTCCTGAGCGGCACGCCGGCCATTTTCGGAATGCTCGCCATGCGCGGGACGCTGGATCTCATCGAAGAGACCGGCATGGCAGCCGTCCGGGCGAAATCCCTGGACCTTACCGCCTACGCTGTGGACCTGTTTGAAGCGTGGCTCGAGCCCCTGGACGTGCAGTTGTCTTCACCGCGTGACCCGGACCGGCGGGGGAGCCACATCACCTTGGACCATCCGGCGTTCCGCAACGTGACTGCTGCGCTCTGGGAACAGGACGTCATTCCGGATTTCCGGGCACCTCAGGGAATCCGCATCGGCCTGTCGCCGCTGAGCACCGGCTTTGCCGAACTGTACCGCGGCATGGCAGCCGTCCGGGACCTGCTGCGCCGCTGAAAGCGTCCATGACTGTTCCCTCAGCGTCCGGGGGCTGATGACCGAAGCGTCGCTGTTTGGTCAATGCCGCGGCTGTTTCGACAAGATTGCAGCGCTGACGGTAAACTGAACGATGGATCCGGCTGCAGTCCGTGGCGGCTGGTTCCTGCCATGTATGGCGAACCCCTGGTTTTCCGGGGATTCCTGCGCTGGCAGACCCGGCAGTGAATTACTGATTCGGGCCTCACGGCACATCTCTAGGAGTTATTGTGGCACTTGACGCCGCTGTAAAGCAGTCCATCATCAAGGAATACGCAACAGGCGAAGGCGACACCGGTTCGCCCGAGGTCCAGGTTGCAGTCCTTACCCAGCGGATCAAGGATCTGACTGAGCACATGAAGGAGCACAAGCACGATTACCACACCCAGCGCGGTCTGCTGGCCATGGTTGGTCGTCGCAAGCGCATGCTCACCTACCTCAAGAACACAGACATCGCCCGCTACCGTGCGCTCATCGAGCGCCTCGGCCTGCGTCGCTAGTCTGATTTAGGGGCGGCCCTTTCCCACGTGGAACGGGCCGCCTTCTTCAGAAAAAACTAAACAGGAGGATCAACCGCATCACGCATTCGCGGTCCTCGGTAGTGATCCCCGGGAACGGCTTCGAAGACTGAAGCCCCTGGCCCGTGGGTCTCGATCGATGACCGGGTGCAGTGCAGGCCAGTAGACAGATGCTGGCCTGGGTTGATGCGGCTGGACTCCGTGAAACAAGAAACGGAGGTGACTCTCTTGGAGGGTCCCGAAATCCAGTTCTCAGAAGCAGTCATTGATAATGGCCGCTTTGGCAAGCGTGTAATCCGCTTCGAAACCGGCCGCCTTGCCAAGCAGGCAGCCGGCGCAGCCATGGTGTACATCGACGAAGACACCGCGCTGCTGTCCGCAACCACCGCCGGCAAGCACCCGCGTGAAGGTTTCGACTTCTTCCCGCTCACGGTGGACGTTGAAGAGCGTATGTACGCCGCCGGCCGCATCCCGGGTTCGTTCTTCCGCCGTGAAGGCCGCCCGTCCACCGAGGCCATCCTGGCCTGCCGCCTGATGGACCGCCCGCTGCGTCCGGCGTTCGTGAAGGGCCTCCGCAACGAGGTCCAGATCGTCGTGACTGTCCTGGCGATCAACCCCGACGAGCTCTACGACGTGGTGGCCATCAACGCCTCCTCCATGTCCACCCAGCTTTCCGGCCTCCCGTTCTCCGGCCCGATCGGCGGCGTCCGCGTTGCCCTCGTAGCCGACGAGCAGGGTTCACAGTGGGTTGCTTTCCCCAAGCACTCCCAGCTGGAGAACTCCGTGTTCAACATGGTCGTAGCCGGCCGCGTTGCCGGTGACGACGTCGCCATCATGATGGTCGAAGCTGAAGCGACCGACAACTCCTGGAACCTCATCAAGGAACAGGGCGCCACCGCCCCCACCGAAGAGGTTGTCTCCGAGGGCCTCGAGGCTGCCAAGCCGTTCATCAAGGCACTGTGCGACGCCCAGGCTGACCTGGCCGCCCGCGCTGCCAAGCCCACGGTCGAGTTCCCGGTCTTCCTGGACTACCAGGATGACGTCTACGCCGCTGTCGAGTCCGCTGCCGCTGAGAAGCTGGCTGCCGTCTTCCAGATCGCTGACAAGCAGGACCGCGACGTCGCAACGGATTCGCTCAAGGACGAAGTCACTTCTTCCCTCGCCGGCCAGTTCGAAGGCCGCGACAAGGAACTGTCCGCAGCATTCCGCTCGGTCACCAAGCAGGTTGTGCGCCAGCGCATCCTCAAGGACCAGATCCGCATCGACGGCCGTGGCCTGACGGACATCCGCCAGCTCACCGCCGAGGTTGAGGTTCTGCCCCGCGTACACGGTTCGGCCATCTTCGAGCGCGGCGAAACCCAGATCCTGGGCGTCACCACGCTGAACATGCTCAAGATGGAACAGCAGATCGACTCGCTGTCACCCGTCACGCGCAAGCGCTACATGCACAACTACAACTTCCCGCCGTACTCCACCGGTGAGACCGGCCGCGTGGGCTCGCCCAAGCGCCGCGAAATCGGCCACGGCGCCCTGGCAGAACGTGCACTCGTGCCCGTACTGCCCTCCCGCGAGGAATTCCCGTACGCCATCCGCCAGGTGTCTGAGGCTCTCAGCTCCAACGGTTCGACGTCGATGGGTTCCGTCTGCGCCTCCACCCTGTCGATGCTGAACGCCGGTGTGCCCCTGAAGGCCGCCGTCGCCGGTATCGCCATGGGCCTGGTCTCCGACCAGGTTGACGGGCAGACCCGCTATGCAGCCCTGACCGATATCCTCGGCGCCGAAGATGCCTTCGGTGACATGGACTTCAAGGTCGCCGGTACCTCCGAGTTCGTCACGGCCATCCAGCTGGACACCAAGCTCGACGGTATCCCCGCCTCTGTGCTGGCAGCAGCACTGAAGCAGGCCCGCGAAGCCCGCCTGCACATCCTGGATGTCATCAACTCCGCGATCGACACGCCGGACGAGCTCTCCGAGTTCGCGCCGCGCGTCATCGCGGTCAAGATCCCGGTTGACAAGATCGGCGAGGTCATTGGGCCCAAGGGCAAGATGATCAACCAGATCCAGGAAGACACCGGCGCCGACATCTCCATCGAGGACGACGGCACGGTCTACATTGGCGCCACCAACGGTCCGTCTGCCGACGCAGCACGCTCCGCGATCAACGCCATTGCGAACCCGCAGGTTCCGGAAATCGGCGAGCGTTACCTGGGTACGGTCGTCAAGACCACCACCTTCGGTGCCTTCATTTCCCTCACCCCGGGCAAGGACGGCCTGCTGCACATCTCCGAGCTGCGCAAGATCGCCGGTGGCAAGCGCGTGGACAACGTTGATGACGTTGTTTCCGTCGGCCAGAAGATCCAGGTGGAAATCACCAAGATCGACGACCGCGGAAAGCTGTCCCTTTCCCCCGTAGTGGCTGAAGAGGAAG
>NZ_QAIQ01000700.1:5350-6715 GCF_003061105.1 Arthrobacter sp. HMWF013 | reverse complement strand
GCTCTACCCTCAGTCCGTCAACGGCCACCACTGCGAGGTCGTGCCGGGTGTCGAAGTAGACCACCCGCCCGGGCATCGCCCCGCCGTCGGCCAGCTCAACAACCGGCTCCGACACGCCCGCCACCACATGCGCATTGGTGACCACCCTGCCCGGCGAAACCACGAAGCCCGTGCCGGTCTGGTTCTGGCCGCACTGGTAGGCGGTTCCCGCGATTTTCAGGACCGATTCCGCGGCGAGGTTCAGCGCCGCAGTATCAGTGCTGGCGTTCGGTACGGCTACCTGCGGGGCCTTGTCCAGCCCCTCGATCAGGGTGGGAATTCCGTTGCCTATCACCGTGGAACGCAGCTGGGCCATGGTGGCCTTCACCGGAACAGGGGTCAGTCCGTCGATGTAGCGGATGACCTTGGACTCGGCCAGTTGCTGGGACACAAACGGAACGCCCAGGGAGCTGATGCTGAAAGCCAGCATGGACATGACCAGTGCCGAGACCACCACGTTGGCTGCACCGCCGATGAGCCGGTCCGCTGCGCGCAGAGGGCGGATCCGCACGGCCCCGCGGATTTTGCGCCCGATCATGGTCCCCATGCCGTGCCCCACGGCCATCAGTACGACGGCGGCGGCCACGATCGCTGTGAGTCTCCAGCCGGAGTCCTCCACAAAGTCACTGACCAGGGGGACGGCAAAGAAAGCGGCCACGGCGCCCGCGGCGAAACCCACGATTCCGCCCAGGGTCACCAGGAAGCCGTTGCGCAGGCCATAGATCAGGTACGACAGCAGGGCCAGGATCAGCACCAGGTCCAAAACGGTCAAGCCAAACACCAAGGCTCCTTATTTACGATTGAGTCCCAATTCTAGTGGCGCTGGCTGACAATATTCTGTGGATTCCCGCCGCACCGGGGCAGGCCCTACGCAAAAGCCCGCAGGCGTGGATCCTTGACCTTCCGCGGCTCCATCAGGCCTCCGCGCTGGCTCCTCGGGGCGAATCGGCTGCCAAGTACGTCACAGAACCGCCAAAATTCTGAAACAATGGCACAAGCGCCACAGCCGAAACTTTTATTCAGGAGATTTTATGGACATCGAGGTACTGCGCCGAGCGCCCCTTTTCGCCACGCTCGACGACGAAGCGTTCCGTTTGCTGACGGATGAGCTGACCGAGGTGGACCTTTCCCGCGGCGCCTCAGTGTTCCGCGAGGGCGACCAGGGGGACCAGCTTTACTTCATCGTCTCCGGCAAGGTGAAGCTGGGCCGTACCTCTCCGGACGGCAGGGAGTCCCTGCTCGCCATCCTGGGGCCGGGCGAACTGTTCGGCGAAATGGCCCTGTTTGACCCCAGCCCCCGCACGGCCACCGCAACGGCGGTCTCCG
>NZ_QAIQ01000700.1:0-5340 GCF_003061105.1 Arthrobacter sp. HMWF013 | reverse complement strand
CGCCTGGCCGGCCTCAAGAACGAGAGCCTCAACGCCCTCCTGCGCACCCGCCCCGAGGTCTCGGCCCAGCTGCTGCAGGCCCTGGCCCGTCGCCTGCGCCGCACCAACGACTCCCTCTCCGACCTGGTCTTCTCCGACGTTCCCGGCCGCGTTGCCAAAGCGCTCCTGGACCTCGCCGACCGCTTCGGCCGCCCGGCTACCGACGGCGTCCTGGTGGCCCACGAGCTCACCCAGGAAGAGCTGGCACAGCTGGTGGGCGCGTCCCGCGAGACGGTCAACAAAGCCCTGGCCGAGTTCGTCCAGCGCGGCTGGTTGCGACTCGAGGCCCGCGCCGTGGTCATCCTGGACATGCAGCGCCTCCGCCAGCGCTCGCGCTGACAAGCTAATCTGCCGGCCCGAGGCCGACATCCTCCCCACCGTCTCCCCGACCTCGCATGCTCGGGGACCCCTGACGGCGTGGGCCCCGCGTGCTGCTCCTTCGTCGCTTTGACGCACGCTACCGGATGCCGGACCTCGGGCCTTTTTGCGTCCTCCACCAAACCCTCTGGCACCTCCTGCACGTTCTCCCCAATCCCTCTGGCACCTCCCGGACGTTCTCACCAAACCCTCTGGCATTGTCTTAGTCCCTCCACAGCTACTTAAGTGCTTGAAAGAGCGCGCCGACATAAAATTAAGTCAGAGGTGCATGACGATGTCCCTGGCAGTAGTGGTCCTGTTGGCGCTCTTGGGTCTGGCTTCCGTGGCGGCCGTGACCGGCACGATAGTCCTGGTGATCCGCGATGGCCGCGGAGAAATACCAGTGGAGCCATCCGACGAGTCCTGGACAGCGGGCAACCTTCCCAGCCGGCCGTACGCCGCCATCCGGCTAAAGCGCACCGCGGGCGCATAGGCAAATCAGGTGGGCGAAAGAGGGCTCCTCCAAAACCCCCTGGAACTGCAAGAGCGTCAGCCAAAAATGTGCAGAAACTGCCAGAGCGTCGCCTAAAAACCTGCGGAAACTGCCAGAGCGTTAGCCAAAAACGTGCGGGAACTGCCAGAGCGTCTGAGGGGTGGAGCGGGGTCAGCGGTCGCGCTGGGGGTCTCCTGCTACGGTTTTTGCGGCCTCGACTTCCAGCATCAGCTTTCCGTCCTCTTCAACGAGCGTCGGCTGGTAGACGTGCGGCTTGCGCTTGTAGCTGAGGTAGGCGATGCAGCCGTTCGCGGCTGCCATCTTCTCGAGCATGATTTCGGAACCGGGCACCAGGAGCTGGCTCAGGGTCAGGCCAACGGTGTTCTCCTGGCCCACTTCATCACCGAGGTTGGTGGTTTCCCGTTCGGCGATAACCTTCGTGGCGCACACCCAGCGGCCCCACACGCCCTTGCTTTCCAGGAGCGTGGGCTGCTGGTTCATGGGGACGGTGGCGGCAAAATAGCGGGTGTCGAACCGGTGGTGAGAGAAGTCCGGGCTCCGCCAGTTGACCAGCGGCTTCAGCAGATCGGTCCGCAGGAACAGCCCGCGCTTGGACAGCAGCCCGCTGAGCGTCTTCTCCTGGTCGGCTACGGCCACGCGGGCACGCATCCACTCCTGGCTTGACGTGGCTTCCACTGTGCTGGACATGTCCGGACCGGCCAGCAGCACCCCGGTTTCCTCGAACAGTTCGCGGATGGCGCCCACCACGTGCCGCCGCGCCAGCCCGACGTCGGCCGTTCCCATCTGCTCAGCCCAGTACTGGGGTGAGGGGCCCAGCCAGCCGATGGCGTCGTCGTCGGACGCGTCTAGCGAGCCGCCGGGGAAGGCCAGCACCCCCAGAGGCGAGGAGCCCGGCCGGTAGCCGAGCCACGTTTCCAGGCCCGTCGGAGAATCGCGGAGCAGGATGACGGAGGAAGCGTAGCGGGCGGCA
Source organism: Arthrobacter sp. HMWF013 (assembly GCF_003061105.1). Lineage (GTDB taxonomy): Bacteria > Actinomycetota > Actinomycetes > Actinomycetales > Micrococcaceae > Arthrobacter. Next base: position 3,460 of record NZ_QAIQ01000700.1, on the reverse strand, counting down.
CGCGGGGTCCGCTCACCGTGATCGATCCAGCTTCGTGCCGCCCCTTCAAGATCTGGAGGGAGGACAAACAGGCGTCGGGCGAGCTGAGGCAAAGGAAGCGACCGGTCCTAGCTGAATTCGGCGATCAGTTCGACCTCGACCGGAGAGTCGAGCGGCAGCACAGCCACACCGACGGCGGAACGGGCGTGCTGCCCCGCCTCACCCAGGACGCGGCCCAGGAGGTCGGAGGCACCGTTGATGACGCCGGGCTGGCCGGTGAACGTGGGGTCTGACGAGACGAATCCCACAACCTTGACGATCCGGGTGATCCGGTCGAGGTCGCCGATGACGCTTTTCACGGCAGCCAGCGCGTTCACGGCACAGATCGCGGCAAACCGCTGGGCATCCTCGGGCGACACTGTGGGCTCGTCGGCGTAACCTTCGGTGCCGGTGGACACCTTTCCGGTGGCCTCGAGCTTTCCGTTCACGAACGGCAGCTGTCCGGAAGTGTAAACGTGGTTGCCGGAAATCACGGCGGGAACGTACGCGGCTACCGGAGCTGCAACCTCAGGCAGGGTCAGTCCCAGTTCCGCGAGGCGCTGCTCGACGGCCGAAACGGGCGTTGAAGCCGGGGTTGAATCCTGTGAATCTGTTGAGTCCGAAGTGGTTTCTGCGGGAGTGCTCATTGCTACTGCTTCTCCCTCTTGAGGTAGGCAACCAGGCCATTGCCGTCGGGTCCGGTGACGACCTGGACGAGCTCCCAGCCGTCCTCTCCCCACTGGTCCAGGATCTGCTTTGTGGCGTGAATAATGAGCGGAATCGTGGCGTACTCCCATTTGGTCATGAAAGAAAGACTAGTCCTTGCCGGTAAAGTGGAAAACATGGTGACTCGTAAGAACCCCATTTTCGACACAGCCACTACCCTCGGAAAGATCTTAGGCTTCCTTGGCGTGAGCGCTATTTGCGGTGTCCTGGTGGCTGGCCTGCTGGTTCCGGCCGCGGCCGTCTCCGGCAGCGCAGCAAGTGGTTCGATCGAGTTCTTCGACACCCTTCCGGCTGAGCTGCAGGTTGACCCGCCCAGCCAGTCAACCAAGATCCTCGCCGCGGACGGCAGCCTGATCGCGAACCTCTACGAGGAAAACCGCACCAAGGTTGCCCTGGACCAGATCTCGCCGTTCATGAAGAATGCCGTCATCGCGGTCGAGGACAGCCGGTTCATGGAGCACGGCGGTGTGGACACCACGGGTATCCTCCGCGCCCTCGTGAGCACCGCCCGCGGCAACAAGCAGGGTGCCTCCACCATCACCCAGCAGTACGTGAACAACGTCCTCAACTCCAACCTCGCCGCCGCAGGCAAGGACGAGGACATCAAGCTCAACGGTGTCAACAAGGGCGTGGGCGACAAACTCCGCGAGATGAAGCTCGCCATCGCCCTGGAAAAGGAATTCAGCAAGGACCAGATCCTTGAGGGTTACCTGAACATCGTCTTCTTCAACCGCGACGCCTACGGCATTGAAGCCGCGTCCAAATTCTTCTTCAGCACCACCGCGAAGGACCTGACCCTTCCGCAGGCCGCCCTCCTGGCAGGCCTCGTCAACAGCCCCTCGGCCTTCGATCCCATCAACAATCCGGAGAACGCCAAACAGCGCCGCGACCTGGTGCTGGGCCTGATGCTGAACCAGAACAAGATCACCCAGGCCGAGCACGACGCCGCAGTGGCCACTCCGGTGGAAACCAAGGTCACGCCCTCACGCCAGGGCTGCGCCTACGCCACCACGGCACCGTACTTCTGTGATTACGTGCTCCACCTGCTGCTGAACAACCCGGCCTATGGCGCCGACCTCGAGGAGCGCACCAACGCGGTGTTCCGCGGCGGCCTGACCATCACCACCACCCTGGACGTCAACGCGCAGAACGTTGCCCAGGCCGAGTCGGACGCTGCTGCCGGCGCCAACCCGGACAACTGGGGCGCGGCCATCGTCTCGGTGCAGCCCAACAGCGGCAAGATCCTGAACATGGCACAGAACACCTCGTTCCTGCCGGTTGAGGGCAAGTTCAACCAGACCCAGAACTTCAACGTGGACAAGCTGGACAAGGACGGCAACGACCTCAACGGCCTGGGCGGTTTCCAGCCCGGTTCAACCATGAAGCCCTTTACGTTCGCCCAGTGGCTGGACGAGGGCAAGTCCATGAACACCAACATCAACGCCTCGGTACGCCGGTATCCGCAGAACTTCCCATGGAAGAACACCTGCCAGACGCCCACCGTGGGCTGGTACGACGCCAGGGTTTCGGGCAGCTTCGACCTGCAGAACTCGGACGAGGGTTACTACCGGAACATGACCGTCCTGTACGGCCTGATGAACTCCATCAACACGGCCACGTTCGCGTCAGCCGCGCAGGTTGACCTCTGCGGCATCCAGAAGATCGTCGACGCTGTCGGCATCCACGGCGGCCTGCCCACGGCCGAAAGTCCGAACCCGAAGGTCACCATGACCACGCTGGCCAACCTGATCGGTTCAACCCAGACGGCCCCGCTGACCATGGCCTCCGCGTTTGCCACCTTCGCCAACGACGGCAAGTACTGCGAGCCGATCGCCATCACCTCCGTCACGGACCAGACCGGCGCACAGCTCCCGGCCCAGTCCAGCACCTGCCGTGATGCGGTGAAGCCCGAGGTCGCCCGAGGCGTCGCCTACGCCATGCAGGAAGTGCTGAACGGCGGCTCCGGTTCGCTCATCCAGCCGCGGCTTTCCACCAAGACCAACTTCCCGGTGGCCGCCAAGACCGGCACCAACGACACCAACGGCTCCACCTGGGTGGTGGGTTACACCACCGGTGTGGCCACCGCAGCCTGGTTCGGCGATCCGCTGGGCGACCAGCAGCGCCAAGGCCGGAACCTGACCATCAACGGCAAGTTCTACAAGGCCATTGACGGTTACATGATCGCCGGTCCCATGTTCTCCAAGTACATGGCCCAGGTGGCACCGGCCTACGGCACCACCCCGTTCACCGCGCCGCCCTCGAACATGCTGAACGGGACGCCGGCCAGGACAACACCCACCACGCCGTCAACCCCGGCCACTGCCCCGGCGACCGCTCCCGCAGCGCCGGCCGCTGAGCCCACTCCCGAGCCCAGCAAGCCCGGAAACGGCAACGGCTAGCCGCGCATGATCGTGAATGCTGCTTTGGCCAGCCGCGCCCGGAACATCGGGCGCGGCTTTGCCGTCACCGCTGCCGCCGGAACCGCGGCCGGCCTCACTGCTTTCGGCTACGGGCTCTGGGAGAAAAACCAGTTTGTCCTGCGTGAGGAAACGCTGCCCATCCTGCCCGCGGGCCAGGCACCGTTCCGGGTCCTGCACCTGAGCGACATCCATTTTGTGCCCGGCCAGGACACCAAGGCGAAATGGCTCGAGTCGCTGGCGTCGCTCAAGCCGGACCTGGTGGTCAACACCGGAGACAACCTCAGCCATGCCAAGGG
>NZ_QAIQ01000699.1 GCF_003061105.1 Arthrobacter sp. HMWF013 | reverse complement strand
CCCCGTACTGCGAACGCCAGTAACCGCCATGGATCACCACCACTACGCCACGGTGCTCACCGCCGTCGGGCAGGTCCGGCAGAAAGAGCTCGCCCCACTGGCTCGCATCCTCGCCGTACTGGTACTTGTGCCGCTTCACTGCTTCCCCCTTGGCGCCGCCACCGGCGGCGCCTTCCCGCCCGGCGCCGGGCGAACACGCGGCGCCGAGACTTCCAACGGCCGCCGCGGCGGCCGCACCAACCAGCGTGCGAAAGACAAACGTCCGACGCCGCAGATCAGCCATGTGCCGAGCCTACAGCGTGCATCGTGGCGAGGGTTGCAGACACTTTTCACTCCGGCTTTGGATTCCGCCGGCGTGGCGGAGGCAGCCCTCAGCAATCTCTGACGGAACCCCCGCGAGGTGACCCGGTAGGCGTAAAGTCAGTAGTAGGAGATTTCGGGTGAGATACAGGTGGCATACAGGTCCGGGGTTGAATATTCGGGCCGTGCGCGCAGAGAGCGCTCAGCCGCCAGCCGGGGTTAAATGACCCGGCGTTTGCATGGAATTGAGGCCGCATGGCCGACAACGATGCTCTCCCCACCGCCGAGCAACTTCAGGATCTCCTTCTGGAGAGCCCCGGTTTCACGGAATTCCTGCTGGGACTGACAGCCATTTCCGCGTCGCTCCTGGGCGGCGAAACTCCCCTGCTGTGCGCCATTACCGTGGAACGGGAGGCGGGGCCCGCAACGGTAGCCAGCAGCACCGAGGCTGCCCGCGCCTTGGATGAACGCCAGTACGCCTACGACAACGGCCCGTGCCTGACCGCGCTCCGGCAGCAGCACACGGTCCTGATCCCTGACCTCCAAACCGACGAGCATTGGGCCTGGTATGCACGGGCGGTAGCGGACGAAGGAATCCGGACCGTCCTGGCAGTCCCCATCCAGACCGGCAACGGTTCCCGATCCGCCCTTAACTGCTATTCGACCGACGCCGGCACTTTCGATCCTGAAACAGTGGCCGCTGTTGAAGAGCATGCCGCATCGCTGTCAAGGATCCTTCGCCTGGCGATGCGGGTGCATCCAACGGATGCCTACCCTGAACATTTGCGGTCGGCACTGCAGTCCCGGGCAATTGTGGATGCCGCGGTGTCCCTGATCATGGTGCACAACCGCTGCGGACACGAAGATGCCGTAAAGCTCCTGCATCTTGCCTCGCGCAGCAGCAACCGCCGTTTGCATGACATCGCCCAGGACATCCTGCAGAACGCATCCGATATCCCTGTCATAACCCCGGGTGGGGAGAGATAAACAAAAGGCATGAAATGGAAGACGATGGCATCCTCGGGATCCAGCGCCCCGGTGACGATGCGGACCCGCGCAATTCTGCCGCCACACGGTACCGGGACGGGAACATCAATCTGACGGGATTGTGGACCTATTATTGCGGCATCGGCGGAAATGCCGATGAGCTGGCGCTGGACGCCTATCTTCACGAGATGATGGAATTGCCTCCCCTGCAGATGGATCTGATCCACACTGCAATCGAGGAGATTACGGCGGAAGGACTGTGAAGGATCTGCTATGTCGGACAACGTAGAAATCCGTGAATCACTCGCTGGCGGCGTTGATGAGGCCGGAACGGGATTGCAGGACTTTGTACTCCTGCTCCAGGACCTCGTGCTGGAAAGCTCGGACGTGCGGAATTTCCTGACCGAGATGGCAACGACTATTGCCGGGCAACTCTCGCAGGACGGGAACCGCATCTCCTGTGGCATGACTGTCATCAGGCACAAGAGGCCTGTTGCGGTAGCAAGCAGCGATCCCCGGGCCCAGAGCCTTGATGAACTCCAGAACAGTTTCGGCGACGGCCCCTGCCTGACGGCCCTCCGGTCGGGGACCCCGGTCTATGTCCCCGATACGAACTCGGACAAGCGATGGCCAAAATACCTCCGCGCTGCCGGGGCAGCGAGGATCGGCTCCATCCTTGCAGTTCCGATGCACCTCCAAAATCAGGCGCAGGCCGTGGTCAACCTCTACTCGCCTGCAGCGCACGGCTTCTCACAGCAGGGCATAGATGAAGCCGAAAACCTCGCAGGCATCTCAGCCAAAGCCCTGGACCTTGCCCTGAACATTGCACACCTGCGCGACGCCCGGGACGACCTCACGGCCGCACTGAAGTCCCGCACCGTTATTGACACGGCCATTGGCGCCATCATGGCGCAGAACAGGTGCAGCCGCGATGCGGCATTCCAGATCCTTGTCAAAACCTCCAGCCACCGCAACATCAAGCTGAGGGAAGTTGCCTCGGCAATAATTTCTTCCATTGCCGGCGAGGAGGACATTTCGACCACTTACGAGGAGTAGTGCCGTGCACCGAAATTCGTGCCTGACGGAGTTGCAGTGCAACACAAGAGATAGTCTTTAGCTGAAGTAAATGAACGGTCGATACCGGGTGAAACGGCCCCCGGGGACGGGTCGCGCGGAAATGGCCGGAGGCAAACACATGATCAGGAAATATCCCCTGGATGAACTTTCCTCTGTCATCGGCAGGATCATGGGGCTTCTTCTGACCGAAGAAAAAGTGGACCACGCCGTTCAGCTTCTCTCCCGCGCGGTCAAGGAATCAATTCCGGGAGCTATCGGCGCCGGCGTCTCCATCCTCGATTCCCAAGCCAGGCCAGTCAGTTCCGGCTTCACGGACGCGATTGTGGAAAGGGCAGACGCCCTCCAGTACCAGTTGGGGCAAGGTCCCTGCCTCACGGCCTGGGCCACCCAGGAAAGCGTCCTCGTCCACGACGTTGCCGCAGACCCCCGCTGGCCTGACTGGAGTGCCGCCGTCCGGGACCTGTCCATCAGGTCAGTGGTCAGTGCGCCCCTGATCGCGGACGGGCAGGGCATCGGTGCCATGAAGATTTACGCCGCCGGGCCCGGGGTGTTTGAGGATTCCACGGCGGCCCTCATGGAACTGTTTGCCACACCGGCTGCAACCCTCCTCTCACACATCCAGGCCGCGGAAATTCCGGAGCGCATCAGCGAAGGCCTTCAGGCCGCCCTGTACAGCAGGGACATGATCAACCGGGCCTGCGGCGTGCTTATGGAACGCCACACACTCACACAAGACCAGGCACTTCAGCTCCTGATGCGGGACACCCGCGCAACCCACAGCACACTCAGGGAGGTAAGCGCCGCGATCCTGACCGGCGTCACATCCGCCCCCGACAGAGGCAGAAGTGATGGGTTTCGATAGCAGCGAGCCCGAACAACGCCGCAGGCTGCAGGCAGCATTGTCAGCAGCGGAGATCAGCACGGGCGATCTGTGGCTGTACTACTTCGGCATCGGCGGATCAGTGGGCGAGTATGAGGTGGAGGCGTACCTTCAAGGGCTCCTTTCCCTCCCCGAACTACAGCGGGACCTGCTGGCGATGGCCGCCAATGAACTCTTCGCCAGCCAGTCCGGCCAGCGGGCTCCCTACTCCGACGAACTCGTCACTGATGATCCGCACGACGGCGACGGGTCACCTGACGCTGGTGCCCCCTAGCCCACCCCGACGCTCTCTCACTTAATGCAGGATTGCACCCGACGCTCTCTCACTGGTGCGAGAGCATCGCCGTTTTCCTTGCGTTAAGTGAGAGAGGGTCTGACTGGGTTAGCGTTCGCTGCGGGCGGTTCCCGGTGCGTGCCCGCCGAGGCGTGCGGTGACTTTGTCCGCTGCTGCGGCGCAGGACTCGCCGAGGCTCTGCAGTCGCTCCTGGGAGACCCGGAACCGTGGTGCCGGGATTAGGACGGCAGCGACGACGTCGCCGCGGTGGTCGTAGACCGGGGCGGCAACGCCCACCTCGTCAAGGGAGGATTCCCCGTAGTTGATGGCCCACCCGCGGCTGGAATCTTCCTTCAGGCGGAGCAGGTAGTCCTCGAGGCTGGACTCATCCAGCCCGGGGTAGGCGATCGCTCCGCTGAGCAGGAGGGAACGGACCCGCTCTTCAGGTTCGGTGGCCAGGAAAACCTGGACGGAGGAGCTCAGCGCATCGTTGTACCGGGCCCCGAGCGGCGCTGTGTGCTTGATCTGGTGACGGCTGGCGATCTGCTCCACACAGATGGACTCGTTGCCCTCCCACATCATGAGCGCGCTGGTTTCTCCGGTCCGCTCGGTGAGCTCGCGCAGGACCGGGTAGGCAACGCGGCGCTCCTCCAGCTCGGCCAGGAGTGGACCAGCGACGGCGATCAGGCCCAGCCCCAAGCGGAAGCGGCGCGTGTCCGGATCCCGCTCCACGAGGCCTTCCTGTTCGAAGGTCGCCAGTATCCGGGACACCGTGCTCTTGTGCATGCCCACCCGGTTGGCGATCTCGGTGACCCCCAGCAACGGTTCGTCCGCCGTGAAGGAGCGCAGGACCGCGATGGCGTTGACGATGACGGAGGCACCTTTGGTGTCGCTCTTGCCGTTGGTATCACTGGAATCTGGTGTGGTCATGGTGCTCACTATCATTCCGCATTGTCAGCCGAAAGCGGCGCCGCAC